>CAMVEQ010000001.1:0-82642 GCA_947166545.1 uncultured Treponema sp.
TAATTTCCTTTATCTTAATGCCAAGAAGGCATTCCAACACTTTGCGACACAGTTCTTTATCCTGCATTACAAGTCCGAACATGAAATCATCATAGAATTCAAGTTCCTCAAAGGGTTTTATGTAACTCATATTTGTAACTCCTATATATGTAATTGCTTTAGATCTGTCATTTTTGTACACTTTTATGAAAAATTTATGAAAAAATGAAAAAAAAAGCCTGAGTTTCTGGAATTCCCTCGAAACTCAGGCTTTTTCTATCTTAAAATGTTATATTGTCAGCTAAGGCTGTTTCTATTCTGTAGCAGAACTTGTAGTCTCCATTTCATGAGCAAGCTCTTCTATCTTCTCAATCGGCAACTCTACAGCCTGTGCAATCTGTTCGTTTGACAAGACTTTCATTGCAAGCAGGTTTCTGGCATTTGAAATTTTATTTGCATCCATGCCTCTCTTTAAACCTCGTTTTTCTCCTATGAGTATACCTTCTTCCTTTGACCTTCTTAGACCATCAGCTATGTCCCGTTTGTCACCGTCAATACGTCCCTGCTCAATCCAACGCCAGCGGTCATCACTCAGTGCCGCTAGTACAACCTCTGCGTTCATGATACCCTCCTCTGATTTTACAATGCTGTCTATCAAGTCCTGCCTTACAGGGTTGTCTGCTTCCTTTAAAAATGTACCCCATTTTATTGCAGCTGGCAAGACTGAAACATCATCCTTAACCTTAATTTTTGGAAGCTTTGTAAGTTCAAGGAATATTACGTTGAGTATGCCTGCAAGCGTAGCTCCGTCATTGCCGTCCTGCATTGTATAGTGGTGCAGGGGTATGCGGTTGTTTTTGTCATAGGTAAAGTTTAGCACTGAAATCTGATATGACTTCGGAAGTTCATTCCAGTCGTCACCTACATGGGATGAAGAACTTGCAAGCCTTGCGGCATAGTATTCTGCACGCTTACCGTACTCACATTTCTTATCATAGCCCTGAATTTCAACCTGTGCAGTTGTGCCATCTCCCAACACACAATTGATGTCGTACCTGATGCATTTTTCTCTGTCAAACTGTGTAGCAGGTTCGTTCTGTTTAACAGTGACATCCGTTACGGCTTCTCCAATCATTGCAGAAAGAAAGGATTTTAACGCCTTACGTGACTCTTTCGAGTCCTGTGTAAAGATTGCCTTGAAAGTGCTGTCGAGCCGTGGATTTAGTAAAGGCTTAATTTTCTTTTGTATTTTGTTCATTTCAATTACTCCTTACTATGTAATTGCTCGAGATATGTCATTTTTGTACACTTTTTTGAGAAAAAAAATGAAATTTTCTGCATAATAGCGTGAGGTTGATTTTTTATAGGCTTTTTTTTATACTTGCTTGCGTATGGATGAATTAAAACAGGAAATAAAGGACGTTATTATATCTTCTCTTGAACTTGAAGATATAAAAAATGAGGATATTAAAGACGACGAGCCGTTGTTTGGCGAAGGACTTGGTCTTGATTCTATTGATGCACTTGAACTTGGAGTTGCCCTTAAAAAGAAGTTTGGCATAAAATTTTCTTCAGAAAGTGCTGATAACAAAGAACATTTTGCCAGTGTAAACGCTCTTGCAGGTTATATTACAGCTGAGCGTGCAAAAACGCAGTCATAAACTATAGTTTTAGCTATAAGCTTAAGCTGTAAGCGGAGTTTAAAATGACAAAAGATGAGATTTTTAATAAATTAAAGGACATTCTTGTAAAAGATTTTGAAGTGGAATCTGAAAAGATTGTTCCAGAAGCTCTTCTTGTTGATGAACTGGATCTGGATTCCATTGATTTTGTTGATTTGGTCGTAAAAATGAAGGAATTTATTCCTGAACGCATAGACCCTGATGTGTTTAAGTCTGTAAAAACAATACAGGATGCTGTAGACAAACTTGAACCTTACATTAACAGAAATCTGTAGTGAAGAAATTTTTACGCATTCTTTTCTTCATATTGGCAGCACTGTACCCTGTTTTGGTATTTACACTGCTGGTAGTTCTTCATCTGCCAGTTAAGGTGCTGTCGTTATGCATAATGGCAATTGGTTCTGCACTGTTTTTCAGTGCAACCAACATGAAAAAAGGGGTAAGGCTTCGCCCTCTTATTTCATCTGCACTTTTTCTTCTTGCAGGAGCAGCCTGTTTTATTACCAATAAGGCAGTTTTCTTAAAGCTGTATTCTGTAGCCGTAAGTGCAACCTTCCTGTTCGTCTTTGGAAGTTCCCTGTTTTTTCCTCCTACAATCATATTCCGCTTTGCAACTCTTGCAGATAAATCTAGGGCAGATTCTGCTGGCCGTAAGGCTATAGAATCTTACTGCAGGAAAGTTTGCATAGTCTGGTGTGTGTTTTTTATTGTAAACGGTTCTATTGCAGCTTTTACGGCACTGCGATGCAGCTATGCAGTGTGGTCTGCATATACTGGCTTTCTTTCATATATATTGATGGGAATGCTTTTTACTGTTGAATTTATAATAAGGAGATTTGTAAATAAAAAAATGGATGGCATTTATACAGTTTCAACTTTCCGTGCAAATTCCAGACCTGATGATTACATTATGTGCTATGGAAATGTATGGTCTGACGGTGTTTACAAGACTTGGTATGATTTTTTAACAGATACTGCAAAAATGCGTTCTGTAATTGAAAAATATAATTGCACAGACTTTATTCTGCATTGTGAAGATTACTGGTATTTTCTAGTGACTTTTATTGCTTTGCTGCAATGTAAAAAGACAGTTCTTCTTACGCAGAACATTTCAGAAGCTTTTATAAAAGAAATAAAAACAGATGATATTGTGTTCTTTACGGATCAGAAGGCAAATGACTCTGTTCATATTCCATCTGTAATAGAACAGTGCAAAGAACCTGGAGAAAAATGTATACGCACTGCTCCTGTAATTAATGCAGATGAAACTAAAATCCTTATGTATACTTCTGGCAGTACAGGTAAGCCAAAGAGTGTGCATCAGAGAATGACTGAATTTGAAAAGGATAATGCCTTTATTATAGAAAAATGGGGCGATGAATTTAGAAAACGCCGCCTTGTTACGACTGTAAGCCAGCATCACATTTACGGTTTTTTGTTCGGCATCACATTACCTTTTGCTTTGGGTGTGCCGTTCCGTCGTAAGAGAATTGAGTTCCCTGAAGAATTTGAGTCTTTATGTGATGCCGAATATATGATTATTGCAACGCCTGCTTTCCTTAAACGTACTGTAGACGGAAAAGACGGCTGTGACGAAAAGAATGCAAAACTGCCTTTAAAAAATTGTTTTATTTTTACAAGTGGTGGCGTTCTTACGCCAGAAGTTGCAAAACGTACGGATGAAGTGTTTGGTTTTTGGCCTGTGGAAGTGTACGGTTCTACCGAAACTAGCGGAATTGCATATAGACAGTCTAAGAATGGTCTTGCCTGGACACCTTTTGACAATGCAAAGGTGTGGAAAGGTGAGGACGGCTGTCTTGTAATTATTTCTCCATATATAAAAGATCCTGCAGGTTTTGCTACTGCTGACCTTGTAGATATTAATGATGACGGTACTTTTTTCTTACGTGGCAGAATTGATTCCATTGTTAAGATTGAAGAAAAACGTATTTCCATGACGGAAGTTGAAAACCGCATTTTGCAGACAGGTCTTGTTGCGGACGTAAAAGTAATTGCTATGGAAGACCGCAGGCAGTATCTTGCAGCTGCTATTGAACTTAATGATGACGGAAAACGTAAATTTGAAGGCGAAAAAAAGCTTGTTCTGAATAAGTATTTCCACGATTTTCTTATGCAGTATTTTGAAAATGTCGTTATTCCAAAGAAATGGCGTTTTGTTGAAAAAATGCCAACCGATGTTCAGGGCAAAAAGCACAAGGAAGATATAAAAGCTTTGTTTGAGGTGCAGGAATAATGGCTCAGAATGCAGAGTTGGAGTTTAATGAAAATTATAATCTTCCTCGTGAAACTGTTATTGCTCAACGTGAAGACAGTGTAAGTGTGAGCCTTTTTGTTTCTAAAGATTGCAGTTTTTTTGACGGTCACTTTCCAGAATTCAAACTTATGCCTGCTGTTGGGCAGTTTGGCATTGTAAGCCATCTTGCAGTTAAATATTTTGGGCTTCCAAACTCTGTATCAAAGATAAAGCGCATGAAGTTTTCCATGCCTGTTAGGCCAGATTCCACTCTAAAAATTGATATGGAATGTAATAGAAGCAGAAATGAAGTTTCGTTTTTAATTTCTGATGTTTCTAATGCTGAAATTGTGTATTCCTCTGGGAAATTTGCATGAAAGCGGTTTTTGTTGTTCCTGTATATAATCATGGTTCTACTCTTGAAGCTGTTGTACAGAGTCTTTTGGCATATAGTCTTCCTGTTATTATTGTTGATGACGGTAATGATGAGAGCCAGAAAGCTATGATTGCACAGGTGGTTCAAAATCATGCTGAAAAGGTTATTCTGGTTACCCGTAGAAAGAATGGCGGAAAAGGGCGAGCCATGAATGACGGCGTTAGAAAGGCTTTTGAGCTGGGCTATTCCCATATTTTTCAGGTAGATGCGGATGGTCAGCATGATGTTTCTGTTTGCGGTAAGTTTTTACAGGAAGCAGAAAAAACTCCAGATGATATTATTTGCGGTTACCCTGAATATGATGAGTCTGTTCCAGAAAGCAGACGCAAAGGCAGGGAATTTTCTAATATGTGGGCAAGATTTGTCACGTTTGATGACACTATAAAAGATGTTTTATGCGGATTTCGGGTGTATCCTGTTGCTCCGTACATGGAACTTTTACGCCATCATGCTTTTATTAACAGCCACATGGGATATGATACTGATATTCTTGTGCATCTTAGCTGGAAAGGTTTAAGGATTCGTTCTTTCGGTGTGCCTGTAACGTACCCGAAAGATGGCATTTCTAACTTTAGGATGGTACGTGATAATATCCACATATCTGCAACATATACAAGGCTGTGTGTGGGCATGATTGTCCGCTTGCCATTGCTTATTGTGCGCAAATTTGGAAGAAAACGGAATGAGTGCTAACGTTGAACACTGGTCGGAACAAAAAGAGGTTGTAAAATCTAACCGTCCTATTAAATTTCTGGTTTTTCTGGTAAAAATAGTGCCGTTTCCTGTTCTTTCGTTTTTTACTTTTTTTGTAAGCTTTTTCTATTATCTATGTTCAAAACAGGCTCGGATATATTGCCGCCAGTATCAGACGCAGCTTTTTGCTTTTACGGGGCAGAATGGCAGGAAGGTAAACACTTTTGCTCAGATTTATTCATTTTCGCTTAGTATTGTTGAAAAAATTTCTGCCTGGAGTGAAAAAATCCATCTTAAAAGCATAGAATTTCAGAAGGATGATGTGGAGAATCTTAAAAAGCTTTTAGGCGAAGGAAAAGGAGCTTATATCCTTACATCCCATTTGGGAAATACTGAACTTTTGCGTTGTCTTGCTACCTTGAATGAAACTGGTGTAAACAGGGAGATTTCTGTTACTGCCGTAATGGATATTGGGGCTTCGGAGTTTAATAAAACCCTTAAGGAAATTAATCCTCATTCTGCTGTTCATCTTGTTAATTCCTCTGAAATTGGCATAGAGACTATTGAATTCTTGCAGAATTCAGTGCAAAATGGGGGGCTTGTTGTGATTGGAGCTGACAGAACCTCGCCAGATTCCCCTGAAAGAACAATTCCTTGCGATTTTTTGGGAAAAACAGCAGTGTATCCGTATGGTTCTTTTTTACTGGCTTTTTTACTGGAGGCTCCTGTTTATTTTGTGTTTGCTCTTCGCAAAAAGACTGTCATGTTCCGCCCTAAATATGCAATGCATGTTCAGAGGGCTCGGACTGCGTTGACTGCAAGCCGTAAGGAGCGTTCTGCAAAAATGGAAGAATTGTGCAGGGAATTTGTAAAAATGTTGCAAAAGCTCTGTATTTTGTATCCATATCAATGGTATAATTTTTATAATTACTGGCAGTGAGGAGTGCATGATGAAAAAATCTTTGGAAAAGGCTGTTGTTACCCAACAGATTGTGTTTCCTGTAGAATTTTACGACGTGGACTCTATGCGCATTGTCTGGCACGGAAATTATGTTCAGTTTATGGAAAAAGTGCGTTGTGCACTGCTGAACAAAATTGGTTTTAACTATATAGACATGGAAAATGCAGGAGTTGAATTTCCCGTTGTGGATGTGCGTGTAAAATATATACGTTCCCTGCGTTTTGGAGAGACTGTCAGAGCTGTTGCCGGTTTGACTGAATACGAAAACTGCATTAAGATTGCTTACGAATTCTACAACAATGATACCGGAGAGCTTACGACAATAGCTGAAAGCACTCAGATGGCTGTAAATATGAAGACAGGTGAGACTATGTTTGTGTGTCCTGACATATTTATAGAGCGGGTAAATGCTTTACGGCTAAAAAATTAGTGGAGGCAAAATCTTGAAGAACTTTTTGTTTCATACATCTGTTTTCGCTGTTTTTCTTTTTTGTTGCATTTCATTGCATGCAGAAGGCAAAAATGTTCAGTTTGATTCTGTATGTCATGGATTGACAGCTCATGCCGTTACTAGCGGTAATTTTACACAGGTAAAGCGTTCTGCTTCTGTAAACAGGGAGTTGAAGTCTTCTGGTGATTATATTTTTTCTAATGAAGGAATTGTATGGAATACACAGCGTCCTTTTTCGTCTGTTCTTGCCATTACAAATTCTTCTATTATACAGACATTGCCAGATGGTTCTTCTTCCGTAATAGACGGATCGGATAATCAGGTGTTTGCAAACATTGCAGGCTCTCTTTCTTCTTTGTTTTCTGGTAACAGGGATTTGCTGGAAAGTAATTTTCACGTAAAATTCATGAGTACCCCTTCATCCTGGAAAATGATTTTAAGCCCAAAAGATGCTACGATTGCGAGTGCTTTGCAATCTATTGTTCTGACAGGAAAGAGCGTTTCGGAACAGGCATCTCTTGATTCAATGCTTATTGAAGAAGTGAGTGGCAATTCTGTGTATTACGCATTTAAAAATCAAGTGTATAAAGAGGAATTATCTGATGCCGAAAAAGCGTTCTTTAGCGCAAAATAAGCTGTCGCTTAGTTTCTATATTTTTATTCATCTTGCGGTTCTGCTTTCCTGGATATGCGTTGTCCTTTATTCTAAGGGATTGCATATTCAGGCCGATTTATTTTCAATGATGCCAGATGTCTCTGTTTATTCTGCAGACTCATCTTCTGATCAGATGGCAAAAGAAAAAGCTGAGAGTATGCTTGAAGAGCAGACTGCAGAAAATGTAATTATCCTTGTTTCCTGTAAAAATTTTTCAAAGGCAAAAAGAACTGCTGTAACTGTATATGAAAAATTAAAAGACAGTAAGAATTTTGAATCGCTTTCACTTTTTGCAGATTCTGAGTCCATGAATAATATAATGGATATGCTGCATGAATACCGCTTTAATTTGCTTGATGATTCTGCTGTAGAAATGCTTTCTTCTGATGATGGTGCCAGAGCTTTTGCAGAAAATGCACTGGCTAAGGCGTATGGAGTTTTTACGCTTTCGGCAATTGAAAATTTTGAAGAAGATCCGTTCCTTTTTGATGATTACAATTTTCAAAATTATATTTCTATGATTAGGCAGACAGGCACTTCCTTGTCGCCAAAAGATGGTGTGCTCGCTGTTAATCAAGATGATACCTGGTATGTAATGCTTACAGGAAAGCTGAGTAGTGCCGGAGCAGCTCTTGCTGATAAAAAGAATGGTATTGCAGAAATTTATTCTGTATGTACTCCGTTGGAAAAGGATGGGGTGCGGTTTGTGTATTCTGGCACGCCGTTTCATAGTTATAAAAGTTCTACGGAAGCTTCAAAGGAAATTGCTGTTATTTCAAGTTTTTCATTTGTAATGGTGCTTTCGCTTTTGATTTTTGTGTTTAGAAGTCCTCTTCCTATTCTTGCTTCCGGGGCTTCTATTGTTATTTCCTGCTTGTTTGGTTTTGCGGCTGCATATCTTGTGTTTGGTTCAATACATGTTCTTGCAATGGTTTTTGCAACTTCACTTGTTGGTTGCTGTATTGATTACAGTCTGCATTTTTTTATTAACTGGAAAGCACGCCGTAAGCAGTCGTACCGCGGTCTTTCACTGTCATTTTTATCTACAGAAATAAGTTTTGTGTGTCTGTATCTTGCACCGTTTAATCTGTTAAAGCAGATTGCTGTGTTCTGCTTTTTTGGCATTTTAAGTGCATTCTTTACAACTGTGCTTGTGTATCCTCTTTTTCCTCTTCCAAGAAAAGATAAGAATAATACTTTGCGCATAAAGAACCGTTTTTTTGAACGCAAACGAAACTTTAAGACCAGCATGGTTTATACTCTTTTGATTGCGCTGGCTTCGTTTACCGTAATGTTTATAAACCGTGACAATCTTAAAATTCGCAATAATATTTCCAGACTTTATAATCTTGAAGGCAGACTTAGAGAAGATGCGATGATTTCTAATTCTGTTCTGAAATATTCTCCAAGTGCCTGGTTTATTGTAAGCGGTAACACTCCAGAAGAAGTTTTACAGACAGAAGAAATAGTATGCAGAGCGTTGGCAGAAATTCATAAAAAGTCTGATTTTGGTTTTGTTGCAACTTCAATGTTTATTCCTTCAATAAAAAAGCAGAAAAAGTCTTTAGAAGCTGTAAAGGCTTTGTTGCCTTTTGTTGAAAATCAGTATGATGCTTTGGGCTATGATGAAAGTTGTGCTTCTGAGTTTAAAAATTCATATTCTGTTGCTGAATCAACATACCTTACTCCTGAAGTAGAATTGCCTTCTTATATTGAAAGTCTTATTTCTTACTTGTGGGTGGGAAAAGTTGGTTCTAAATATTATTCAATAATATTGCCATCTATTGCTGTTAATCAGCAGGCATACCGTAAGATTGCAGAAGTTCATAATAATGTGATATATGCAGACAAGGTTTCTGATGTGGGCGCTTCGCTTGATTATCTTACAAAGGTTGTTTTAGCTTTGTTTGGTGTTGCGTATCTGATTATTATTATTGTTTTGAAATTCTTTTATACATGGCGTCATGTTATTAAAATTGCTTCTGTTCCTGTTTTGTGTGTGAGCGTAATTGTTGCTGTATTTTGTGCAACAGGAAACTGCATTGATTTCTTTGCCCTCATTGGTATTGTGCTTGTGTTTGGCTTGGGCTTGGATTATATTATTTATATTATGCAGGACAGGGTTGACAGAAGGGTTGAGTCTTTTGCTGTTTTACTGTCATTTATGACTACTGCACTTTCATTCTGTACTCTTGCATTCAGTTCGTTTATACCAGTGCATATTATTGGTCTTGCAATTTTTGCAGGTCTTACAGTTGCATTTATAGCAACTTTATTTTAGGTAAGGCTGTGCGGTATGAAAAAAAAAGTTTTCGGACTAGTATTACTTGTTGTTCTTTTTCTTTCTTCTTGTGCCAGCTCAAAAAAGCAAAAGCTTCTTTCTGTTTATGTAACAGATAGTAAAAAAGTTAGGCTGCTTGCTCCATCTGCACTTGAACATGAGGTAAATGTTATGCAGATGTTTACAGGCTCTTTTGTGGCGTCAAAAAAAGACGCTGTGAATATGATAGCATACACAGAATGTACTGCAGAAAAGATTTCTGTTGTAATGATGAATGAACTTGGAATAGAAATTGCTTCTCTTTTGTATTCTTCTTCCGACATTTCGTTGCAGTCAAGTTTTTTACCTTCTAATGTTAAACCTGAGTATATTATAATGGATTTTCAGAATGTCTATTATAAACCTTCACTTCTTGCTGCTGAATATAAAGCTTCAGGACTTTCTTTTATAGTAGAAAAAAATGGCGGTGTTGAACGAAGATTTATTAATGATGGGGATGTTATTATAGAAATGATTGAAAAGAAAGATAAAGAAATATTACTGCATAACTATTTGCGTGGTTACACATACAGATTGACGGAGTTAGATGATGAATAATCCTTTGTTTATTTCCTATCCTGGTGTTGTATGTGCAGCTGGATCTGGTAGAGATGCATTGTGGAATGCCGTAACGTCTGGGAAGCAAGACTTCATAAAAAAAGTAAGTGCTGCAGGTAAAGAGTTTTTTGCAGCACGTATTGATGAAGAGATGCTGGAATCTGGTGCGGATATGAAAATTGTCCGCATTGAAAAAGCTGCACTTGATCAGCTAGATTGCATAATAAAGAAAGCTCTTGAACTGTATGGAAAAGAAAGAGTTGCAGTATGTGTTGGCTCTTGTGATAATGGAAGTGAGTTTTCTGTTGCAGCTCATAAGACCTATTTTAACTCTGGAGTTTTTCCTGCGTCATATAAATTGGAAATGCAGGGAGCTTCGTATGTGGCTACATATATAAAAGACAGATACGATGTAAAAGGTCCGTCTCTTGCATTTAGCACAGCTTGTTCTTCCAGTGCAAGTGCAATTGTAAAAGCCTGTCAGCTTATTCAAGGCGGCATTGTAGATGCTGTTATTGCAGGTGGTGTTGATATTGCTTCGGATACTGTGCTATTGGGCTTTGATTCCTTGGAATCTGTTTCCAGTCAAAAAACGAATCCCTTCAGTAAAAATAGAAATGGCATTACGCTAGGAGATGGTGCGGCATTTTTTGTGCTGTCAAAAGACATTATTGCGGATGATGTTCCAGCGGTATTGATTGCTGGTTACGGTGAAAGTTGTGACGCACATCATATTACTGCTCCTGATCCAAGTGGTGATGGCGCTGTGAATGCAATGAAAGCTGCCCTGAAATCAGCAAATATAGATGCTGGACAGATTGATTATCTTAATTTGCACGGGACGGGGACTGTTTTTAATGACTCTATGGAAGCAAAAGCTGTGAGTTGTGTGTTTGGTGACTATGCTGTACCATGTAGTTCTACAAAGTCTGTGACGGGGCATACGCTTGGGGCAGCTGGTGCTCTTGAAATGGCTGTGTGTTATGAGGCTATTGTTCGCAATTGCGGTAAGTTACCAGTGCAATGCTGGGATAAAGAAAAAGATGATGCACTGCCCGAACTTTGCATTGTCGATTCTGATTTTAACAGTAAAACCGTTCATTACTGCATGTCTAATTCTTTTGCCTTTGGTGGTGCAAATGTCAGTTTGATAATTGCAGACAGGGCTGATGTTCCTCAGAGACTTGAAAAAGAAGAACTGATAGAATTAGTACCGCATAGGGGTAAGATGTTTTTGCTCAGTAGAGTGACGGAACATAATGTTTCAGAAAAAACTCTTACTGCTGAATATGATATTACGGAACAGTGTATTTTTTATGATAAAAAGAAAGATGGTGTCCCAAGTTGGGCAGCGTTTGAAATGCTTGCACAGGGAATATCTGCATTGGCTGCAATTACCAGAATGTCTAACAGGATGTTGGATAGAAGCCGTGCCGGTGTTGTTTTGAGTGTATCTGATTTCAAAGCTTCAATACCTGTTCTTTCAAATAATGAGACTGTTAGAATTAAAATAAAAGAAGATTTTTGTTCTGATGATATTTATCAATATACCTGTGTTTTATACATAATAGAAGCTTGTGAGCAGACTGAGAAAAAAGTTGTTTCTGCAAAAATTACAGTAATGGAAATGAAAAACATTAAGGAATCATTATGTCAGAAGAAATAGTATTGAAAAAAGTTCTTGTTACAGGAGCTAGTGGTGGCATAGGCAAGGCCATTGCTGTAGCTTGTGCACGTGCTGGCTATTATGTCATTGTTCATTATAATCATGGTAAAGAACGTGCAGAAGAAACTCTTTCTCAGATTGAAGCTGAAAACGGACATGGAGAACTTATTCAATTTGATGTTACCGATAGAATTGTATGCCGGCAAAAGCTTGATGAGTTAACGGAAAAACATGGTGCTTTATGGGGCGTTGTAAGTAATGCGGGTATTACTCATGATAATACCTTTGCAGGACTTTCTGGTGAAGATTGGGACAGTGTTGTTCATACAAATCTTGACAGTTTTTATAATGTAGTGCAGCCGCTTGTAATGCCTATGTGTAGAAAGAAGGCAGGAAGAATTATTACTGTTTCTTCAATAAGTGGTATTATGGGAAATAGGGGACAGACTAATTATAGTGCTTCTAAGGCGGGGTTAATTGGTGCTGCAAAAGCTTTGGCTGTAGAGCTTGCCAGCCGTCACATTACAGTAAATGCAATTGCTCCTGGTGTGATTGAAACTGATATGATTCAAGAGGTTCCGCTCGATGTGGTGCTTCCTACAATTCCTATGAAGAGACTTGGTAAGCCTGAGGAAGTTGCGGCACTTGCAGTATTTCTTCTTTCAGAGCAGGCTGGCTATATTACACGACAGGTAATTTCTGTAAATGGTGGAATGGTATGAGTTCTGAAAAATATATAAGGCATGATGGAAAACGCCGTGTTGTAATTACAGGTGGCGGAATGCTTAGTGCTCTTGGTGATGACTGGCAGGAAGCTTTTGCTGCATTGAAGTCTGGAAAAAACTGCATTGTATACATGAAAGACTGGGATGTGTTTTCTTTGATGAATACAAGATTGGCCTGTCCGTATACTAAAAATTTGCCTTCTTATCCACGTAAAAAGATTCGTGGTATGGGTAGGGTTGCTTTACTTTCTTTGGTTGCAACAGATAAAGCTTTAAAGGCTGCAGGACTTATGACTGAAGAAGGTGTTGTATCTGGAGAATTACAAAACGGAAGAACCGGTATTGCTTATGGTTCTTGCATGGGAAGCATGGATTCTATTGTAAGTCTTTATGCAATGATTGCAAATCATGATACTTCAAAAATAGATTCCCAGACTTATATAAAATGTATGCCACAGACTTGCGCTGCAAATCTAAGTGTGTATTATGGAATTCGTGGTAGAATTATTACAACGAATACTGCTTGTACTTCTGGCAGTCAATCTATTGGCTATGCGTATGAAGCAATTGCAAACGGTATGCAGGATATAATGATTGCAGGCGGTGCAGAGGAATTGGTTTCTCCAGATGCTGCTGTTTTTGATACGATGGGAGCAACGGCAATTCTAAATGAACATCCTGAAAAAGAACCTCGTCCGTTTGATAAAAATCGTGATGGTCTTGTAATTGGCGAAGGGGCTGGAACTTTGATTTTGGAAGATATGGAGCATGCTATTAATCGTGGTGCAACGATATATGCAGAAATTGCAGGTTTTGGTACTAATGCAGATGGTACTCATATTACAAATCCTAATCGAGAGACTATGGCACAAGCTATGGAACTTGCCATTCAGGATGCTGGCATTGATAAAAATAGCATTGCATATATAAATGCTCATGGTACTGCAACGCATGCTGGTGATATAGCTGAAACTCAGGCAACATATTCTGTATTTAACAGAGCTGTGCCAATAAGTTCTACAAAGAGTTATATTGGACATACTCTTGGAGCTTGTGGCTGTATAGAAGCCTGGTGCACTGTAAATATGATGAGAGAAGGATGGTTTCATCCTACGTTAAATCTAGAAAAGGTTGACGATGAATGTGGTGCTTTGGATTATATAAAAGGTGAGGGGCGAATAATCGGTGCTGACTATACTATGTCAAATAATTTTGCTTTCGGTGGAATAAATACATCTCTAATATTTCATAGAATATAAAAAAGCCGTTCATCTCTTACAGAAATGAACGGCAAAAGGATAATGAAAAGAGTTGTTTGAAAAACTGATTTTCTTATTTTATACAGCCTTGCTTTCAACAGCATGAAGAATTCCGTTCTGGTAAGCGTAGCTGTACAAGATTTCTGAAATGTCGCCAAGTGGCTTTTTAATATTAAGTGGCTGGTCAAATCCAAGATTGTACATGAAAGACATAAGTTCTTTTGTGCTCTCTGGATTCCAGAGTTTTGCATTGTCAATGTCTACAAATACACAGTGTTCTGAATCTGCAATTGCCTTAATGTGACGGTTCATTTCATCAAATGCATGACGGTTTGTGCTGTCAATGTTAGAAACAAGAGCAATTCTTCTTTCTTTATTTGTCTGCTTAATGAATGAAATCAAGTCAATGTATTTGATGTCAAATTCTGCTGAGTTTCTTTTGAACAGGTCTACGTCATCTACTCCGAGGTGAATAATAACAGCTTCTGGATGAAGTGCTTCTACCTGCTCAGAGAATGTCTTTTTTGCATCTTTGAGAGAAAGATTGTAAGAACTTCTGTTGTACATCTTGAAGTTAAACTCGTAGTTCTGTGCAATTTCTGCAACAGGAATCTCTTTGTCTACAGCACCTCCGAAAAGGATTACTGCATCACTTTCTTCATTGTTTGTTCTGAACATAGTCTCTGTCCTCCTATCTAATGAACGGTTTCTAAAATATACAGCTAAATTTGTAAGCACTATTACAAGATTTAAGAAATATACGAACAAAACATAATTCATCTGATGATTCATGAATTTTGCCGTAATGCCAGCCAGATAGCCAGTTATAATCAAAAGGATAAAAGCAAGGCTTGTTCCTTTTGCCGATTTAGCTTTATATGCTTTTATTACATTCAGTGGCCAAGAAAAGCCAAAGCATACCAGCATTGCAGTCTCAAATAAAGATCCCATTTTTTCCTCCAAGCAGAAGTTCAAACTTCTGCTTTTATTTTTTACAGTTTTTATCATACTGTGTTGCAGAAAAATTACAATTTTTTTGAAATATAAAAAATAATTTCTATGATTTTGCATGTTTTTTTTATTTAAAAAAGGTTTTTGAAAATTGAAAATCTGCTATAGTAAAAGAGTGAAGAATTCAAAGATTGCTAAGAAAGGTTCTCTTAATACGATTCGAAAAGAAATGCAGAGAACTCATTTGTTTTTGATAGTTGTAATTACTATTCTGCTAAGTTTGGGTGGTGCTTACATAAATTTGAATGCAAATGCGCAGGCTGTTGATCAGAATTTACTTAACACTGCCGATTTAATTTCCCGTCTGTATAGCTTTACAAAAAATCTATCAGATAAAGACTTTTGTTCATATTTTAATTCTGTGTGTAATGAGCTGCCGAATGTTGATGTTATATCAATAGTAGATTCTAAAAATGTCCGCCTGTATCACACAAATAATAATTTGATTGGAACTGAGTTTGATGGAACATTTCCAGATTTGCAGGAAAATAAAAAAGGCTTTCACGTTGTAGATGAAAACGGTCCTTCTGGTCCTCAGCGAAGAACGTATGCTGCTATATATGATGAAAATGGAGATTACTGTGGTTTTATAATGACTATAATCTTAAAGACCTCCATTCATTCTGTAACAGAAAAAACAATACTTCTTTTTATTGCCGTAACCATTGCTGCAATTCTGATTGAGATTGTAATTTCAGGTACATTTTCTAGACGCATAAAACAGAAACTTCTTGGATATGAGCCAGATACATTTTCTTCAATGTTTACTATCCGCGATAATATTCTGGAATCAATACATGACGGTATTATTGCGGTTGATGATGAAAAGAATGTTCAATTTATGAATGCTGTTGCAAAGAAAATTCTCGACTGTGACGCAAATGAAAAAATAAATCTTATTAATGAAAAGGTTTTTGTAGAAAAGTTTTTGTGTAATACTATTAAAACAGGTCAGAGTACATTCGGCATTCAGGAAAAAACAAACAGCGGTACAGATCTTCTTTTGGACTGCATTCCTGTAATGAAAGGTTCTGAAATTAACGGAGCTGTTGCAATTCTTCATGACCGTACGGAATATATAAAGCTCATGGAAGATTTGTCTGGCACAAAATATCTGGTTGATTCCATGAGGGCAAACAATCATGATTTTACAAATAAACTGCACGTTATTCTTGGATTAATTCAGATTGGAGAATATGACAAAGCTGTATCATATATAGAAAACATTTCAATTATTCAGAGGGAAACTTTAAGTAAAGTTATGCATTCTGTTGACAATCCATCTTTTGCGGCTCTGCTTATTGGTAAGATTGCCCGTGCTTCAGAATGTAACGTAAAGTTTGTATTAAAGGAAGGAATTCATTTTAAGGATGCAGACATTCAGTTACCATCGGAAGCTCTTGTGACAATTGTTGGAAATCTTATAGATAATGCATTGGATTCTATGAACATGAAAATTTCTCTTGATAGTGTATGCAATCCTGCTGGAAGAGAATTGATTTTTGGAGCATTTACAAAAACTGGGGAGTTATTAATTACAGTAACTGATAAAGGTTGCGGTATTCCCGATGACATAAAAGAAAAAGTATTTGAAAATGGTTTTTCAACAAAAGGAACAGGACGTGGTGTTGGACTGTATCACACGAAGCAACTGGTTGAAAGTCTTGGAGGAAAAATTTCCTTTGAATCTCAGGCTGGAACAGGAACGTGTTTTATAGTAAGCTTTAAACAGTGCTAAAGCGCAGGAGAAGGTATGTCTTATAGTGTTTTAATTGTAGAAGATGATCCAATGGTTGCAATGATAAACGAACAGTATGTTCGCAGAAATAAACAGTTTTCTGTGTGTGGTTCGTGCAGAAATGGGCAGGAAGCTCTTGATTATCTTGCAACTGGCAAAGTTGATCTTATAATTATGGATGTATACATGCCATTCATGGACGGAATTGAAACTCTTAAGCTGATACGTGAAAAGAAATTTAATACAGAAGTTATAATGGTAACAGCTGCAAATGATACCGCAACTTTGGAAAACACTATGCATCTTGGCGTGATTGACTATTTAATAAAGCCGTTTGCTTATGAACGTTTTCAGGTTTCACTTGAAAAGTTTGCGGCAAAAATGTCTGCTTTACACGGTACTTCAATTTTGGATCAGAACAGCGTTGACAATATTATTACCAGTGTAAAAAAGAATGTATCAAAAGATTATCCGAAAGGCATTCAGGAAAAGACTTTGCAGCTGATTTTATCATATTTGAAAGAACAGCGTGGCTGGACCAGCGGTGACAGCATTGCAGAAAATGTAGGACTTTCAGGCGTTACCGTCAGACATTACATGACTTACATGGTGTCCGTTGGAAAAGCAGAAGAAAGCATAAACTATGAAACAGGCGGTCGGCCTTGTGTATTGTATAAGAAATTGTCATAGCTTTTGGTGATAGCATTTACAAATAGAATAAATTATCTTATACTGACTTAAAATAATGTAAACTTAGGGAGTTGGATAAGATGAAAAGATTGATTTTAAGTACAATCGCATTTATGTTTGCCATTACAGCAAATATTTATTCTGCTGGAAAAGATGGATGGGGGGGGGGCTTCTGATAATGATTTTATCAAAGCGGATGCAGGCAAGATAATCTTGCAAGATGGAACTCTTTTAGAGCCTAAAGAATTTAATTATGATACCTACGATATTGATAATCCTCCAGTCGCAGTTGTTGCCTTCGAGCGTGATGGAAAACTTTACGGCATAGGATTACAGACAGAAGCTAAACTTGAATGGGCTGTAAAGAAAACAACGGGTGAAAACATGAGGTTTTCTAAGACAGTATGTAGACCTAAAGTTCATAAAGTTATGTTAGAACCTGAAGCTAATACTTACACGGGTGATATAGATGGAAGCGATAACTGGGCAGAAATCTGTGCTGCTGATCCAGAAGGCTCAAAATATGTTTCTAATTATCCTATATTTAATTTTGCAGAAACTTACGGTAAAGTTCACAGCTATTCTGGAGAGCTTGAGACTGGATGGTATATACCGAGCATTGCGGAGCTGTCAAACGTCATAAGGAATGTTTTTGAAATTAACAGAGGTTTCAAAGCCATCTATAAGATAGACAAAAAGCTTGGTATTGACGGTATATCGCTTGGATGTTGTTATTGGTCATCATCTCAGGATGCTCAAGATGCAGAGGATGCTTGGATTATAGTTGCAAGAAGCGGTTTCCTTAATAATGCTACTAAAAAGTCTTTAAGAACGAAGGATTTGCAGGTCTTTGTCCTTCATGAATTTTATAAACCAGCTGATGATATAGAAGAATAGTTTTTAACAGTCATTTATAGGAACATTATTTCCGAAGCAATTTTATTATTACTTTTTTTGTAAAAATTCTGAAATATATGCAGATATCCTTGATTTTATTCAAGAATATCTGCTTTTTTTTTGCATTTTGCATAAATATGCATAAAGTTTATTTACAAGAAAGTTAAATTGCAGTATACTTAAAAATGTTTTAGCAGTTATGAACTTTCAACCTTCGTTACAGAAAATAATTCAGTCATTTGAGCGTTACTACACAATAAAGACAGAAAATGTAAGCTCTCCATTTGTTGCAGAAGCTGAATTTCATTCTCATACGGAGCAATATTTTCTTGTGCGCGAAGCAAAACTTGCAGACATAGATTCAAATGAATATGTCTTTTTTGCAGAAGTTCCGCTTCTTACGCAGGAAAAAGTTCTGGAACTGGACTTTAGGGCATGGGAAGAAGGACTTTCCCGCATAAAGCCGTATTCAGGACACAGAAACTCAGACGTTACGTTGATAATCGTAGCTGATAAAATAGAAGAGAAAGTTTTTAAGCAGATAAAAAAAATCAAGCACACAAAATCCTATTACCTCAGTTTCTGGGGATGGAGCAATTACAGGTTAATGGCGTATGAGGTTTCGAGCGGGAAAGCCGTAACAAATAGGCTTGGCTCAGACTTGAAAAAACTCATTCGTTTATAATATCTCTAGGAGGAGAATAAAAAAATGACAGCATTACTTATTATTCTTGCTGCAATTGCTTTGCTCTTCATCGGCTATGTTTGTTACGGATCATGGCTTGCAAAGCAGTGGGGTATTG
The DNA here is from genome assembly GCA_947166545.1 of uncultured Treponema sp. Lineage (GTDB taxonomy): Bacteria > Spirochaetota > Spirochaetia > Treponematales > Treponemataceae > Treponema_D. The sequence continues at coordinate 18,779 of CAMVEQ010000001.1, forward strand.
ACCCTAAAAAAAAGACGCCTGCAAATGAAATGACAGATGGCGTTGACTACGTTCCTGCAAAACCTGCAGTTCTTATGGGACATCACTTCTCATCAATTGCTGGTGCTGGTCCAATTAACGGTCCTATTCAGGCAGCCGTATTCGGATGGGTTCCTGTATTCCTGTGGTGTGTTGTAGGCGGTATCTTCTTTGGCGGATTGCAGGACTTCGGTTCTCTCTTTGCTTCTATCCGTCATGGTGGAAAATCTGTAGGTGAAATTATTAAATCTTCAATGGGTAAGACAGCTAAAAAGCTCTTTATCATTTTTGCCCTTTTGGTATTGATTCTTGTTATTGCATCGTTTGTAAATGTTGTGGCTGCAACATTCCTTACAGCAGCAGATGCAAATCAGTTTGGATTTGTCCTTCATCCAACAGGAAATCAGACAACTGCAATGATTTCTTTCCTGTTTATTGTTCTTGCAGTTATCTATGGAATTATGACTAACCGTCTTGGAGTAAAGACTCTTCCTGCAACAATCATTGGCATTGTAGCAATCGTAGGAATTGTTATTCTTGGACTGAATGTTGGTCTTGCATTGAACCGCAACGCATGGATTGTATTGATTGGTTTGTATATTGCAGTAGCTTCTCTTATTCCTGTATGGATTATGCTTCAGCCACGTGATTATCTTTCTTCATTCCTTCTTTATGCAATGATGTTAATTGCTGTTGTTGGAATTGTTTTTGCTGCATTTGCTGGCGGTTCACGTGGAGTACAGTTTGGACTTCCTGCATTTACTGGCTGGAAAACAGCAATCGGAAATCTTTTCCCTGCTTTGTTCATTACCGTTGCTTGTGGTGCATGTTCTGGCTTCCACTCTTTGATTGCATCTGGTACATCTTCAAAGCAGCTTGACAACGAAAAGAATGCAAAAGCAATTGGATATGGTTCAATGCTTATTGAATCTGCACTTGGAATTATCTCTCTTATTTCAATTGGAATTATCGTAGGTTCTATGAAAGACCAGACCTTCATTACAAAAAATGATGCAGGTCTTATGGCATTCAAGGGCTCTCCTGCTGCAGCATTCGGAGAAGGAATTGCATATCTTTTTGGTGACAAGTCAACAACCGCCTTTAATACAATCAAGGCATTGCTTACTCTCGCTGTTTCTGTTTTTGCACTTACATCCCTTGACTCTGCAACACGTCTGAGCCGTTTTATGTTCTCAGAATTATTCTTGAAGGATAATGAAGCTACATGGAAAGATGCAAAGAGCCCTGTTCGTAAGACTCTTGCAAATCCTATTGTTGGAACTGCATTCATGGTTGTTATTGGATGTATTCTTGGTGGTCTTTCACTGTCTCAGATTTGGGGCTTGTTCGGTTCTGCAAACCAGTTGCTCGCAGGCATTGCTTTGATGGCTGTTGCTGCTTGGCTTGGTCAGGTTGGAAAGAACAACAAGATGTTCTTTATTCCAACTGTATTCATGCTTTGTGCAACGCTTACACAGCTTGTAATTACTGTAATTGGCAAGATTAAGATTTTCACTGGTGCCGCAAAGGCAACAGGCCCTATGTGGGGGCATTGGTTCCAGTTCTTCTTTGCAGCTGCAATGGCAATTCTTGCTGTAATTCTTGTAATTGAAGGTATAAAGACTTTCTCAAAACAGGCAAAAAAATCTAACTAAAATAAAAAATTAAGATAAATTGAAAGCCACATTGCGTTTTAAGGCGTAATGTGGCTTTTTTTATGTATTTTTTTTTGAATAATCAGCTTTTTTGCTCCGATACATATTTGATGGTAGAAATTTTATAAAAGTCTTGTTATAATTAAAAGGCTACTAACCAGTATAAAATAAAGGAGTTGTTTATGGCTGAATCAAAAGTTACAGAACCTTCAAAAAAGATATATCTATATTGTGCTTTGATGTGTTCTGCACCTGCTATTTCTTGTTCAATATTTTCACTTTTTTGCAATCTTTTTACAGTTGCAGAATTATTTAAATGTGCATTTTCACCTCTTTCTCTGATATATGCTGTATTTTTTATAGCAATAATAATTTTAATTCAGAAATGGGTGATTTCAAAATATAGTTCTTATGACGGTTCTGAATCTTCATGCGACTCGCTTAATAATTTGCATCCGCTTGTTATCAGTTCTTTCATAACTATACTTATTATTAATGCATTGGGCTATCCATTTGTATTTGCATCAGCTGCAATAAAATATAATGTTGCAACATTCAATTTGACTGCATTTCTGAATGCATCTGTTGGTTCAACTTTCCTTGTAGCACTGATTTTCTACATTCTTTGGCTTGAAAACTTTGAAGCATGGCTCAGCTTCCTTCCTTTCATGGAAAAGCACCTGAAAATGAATCTTTTGTCCCGCTTTTTGCTGGTAAATATTTTTTCAGCAATAGGTCTTGTTCTTCTTTTGCTTGCTCCAATGTTTATGGATGCAAATGAAGGAAAATCTTTGGGTGAGCTTTTTTCTAGATACATGCTTCCTACAGCTATAGTAGGAGTTCTTTTGAACGGTATGGGCTTTATGACTATGGTAAGAAGCCTTACTGGCAGAATTAACTTGATTTCTGAATTTGCACGTAAACTTGCAGATGGTAATTACACAATGAATCTTCTTGAAGTACGTTCAAGGGATGAATTTGGTGTTCTTGTACACAATCAGAATATCTTCTATAAGACAACAAAAGGACTTCTTGATAGCGTTAAAGGCTCTGTTTCTACATCTAAGGGCTTTGGTGAAAGCCTTGAAGGTCAGATGTCTGATACAGCCACTTCCGTAGAGCAGATTGTAACTAACATAAAAGACGTAAAAGAATTAATGGAAAATCACGCTGCAGGCGTTGTAAACGTATCTTCTGCAATGGAAATGATTACCAAAAACATTGATATGCTCAATCAGAGCATTGAAACTCAGGCATCTGCCGTTGAGCAGAGTTCTGCAGCTGTTCGTGAGATGGTTGCAAACATTCAGAGTGTTACTAATATTCTTGCAAAGAATGCTGATGCCGTTAAGAAACTTGGTGATGCTTCTGATGAAGGTAACAAGCGTGTTAATGATGCCGTTGCCATGTCCGATAAAATCCTTTCAGAATCTTCTGGTTTGCTTGATGCTTCTGCTGTTATTCAGAACATTGCAGATCAGACAAACCTTCTTGCTATGAATGCTGCTATTGAGGCTGCCCATGCAGGTGAAGCTGGTAAGGGATTTGCTGTTGTTGCTGATGAAATCCGTAAGCTTGCAGAACAGAGTAATGCTCAGGGACGTAAGATTTCTGAAAGTCTTCAGTCTCTTGAAGAGATTATTAAGGGCGTTTCTGCCAGCACAAAGGCTTTGCAGACCCAGTTTGCCGTTATCTTTGATTTGACACAGACTGTTAAGACACAGGAAGATGTTGTCATGAATGCAATGAATGAGCAGAATGCTGGTAGTACACAGATTATTGATGCTATGCGTAGTATTGATGATTCTACAATCAGCGTTAAGCAGGGTGCAAGCGAAATGCTTACCGAAGGAAAGACTGTCAGCACCGAAATTCACAAGCTTGAAAATACAACATCTTCCGTATCAGACTTTATTGAAAAGATGCTGGCTGGTACAGACCGCATCGTAAGTCTTATGGACAACGGAAAAGAATCTTCTGTTAAGAACTATGATGCTCTTAAGGTTTTGGAAGATATGACAATGAAATTTAAGCTTAAGTCTTAAAATTAAGACATATTCCTTCTATTATAAATGTAATTTAAATGATATAATCCCCTCACGCTTGAGGGGATTTTTTTATGAGTATATTTCAAAGTGTAATTTTAGGCATTCTGCAGGGATTTGCAGAATTTCTTCCAATTTCATCTTCCGGACATCTTTCAATTGCCCAGCATCTTTTTGGGCTTAGTGATGTACCTGTGCTGTTTGATGTTTTTCTTCATCTTGCAACTCTTTGTGCTGTCATCCTGTTTTTCCGTAAAAAGATTGCTAAGCTGTTCTGTGTTTTCGGCAGATTAATCCTTAGAAAACCAGCTGATGCAGAAGAACTTATGTACCGCAGATATATTGCAGGTGTCATTCTTGCAACTGTGGTTACTGGCTGTATAGGTATTATCGTAGAAAAAAAACTTAATAATATTCCGATAAAATTTGTATGCGCAGGCTTTTTGTTTACTGCTGCTCTGCTTATTCTGTCTGCTTTTATAGAAAACAAAAACAAAGCTGAGTCGCAGGATGCTCCTTCGTGGTGGCAGTCCCTCATTATTGGCTTTGCTCAGGGTATTGGTACTTTGCCAGGCGTTTCCCGCAGCGGTTCTACAATTTCAGGAGCTTTGCTGTGCGATGTAACCAGAGAGGTTGCAGGGGAGTTTTCTTTTATAGCATCAATACCAGCAATACTGGGGGCTTTTCTGCTTGAATTGAAAGATTTAGGAAAAGTTGGTGCTTCCGTGGGTATTGTTCCTGTTGCGGCTGGCTGTATTGCAGCCTTTGTCTGTGGTTTACTTGCATTGGCATGGCTTATGAAGCTTATCCGCAAGGGAAAACTGGCATGGTTTGCCTGTTATTTAATACCTGTAGGCATTCTTGGAATTTTATTTTTGTAAATATAGTGGAGGTCTATGATGAAAAGATTTACAAAAAAAATTATGGCTGTAGCAATTTCTGCTCTCATTCTTGCTGTTACTCCTGTTTTTGCAGCAAGTGAAGAAGGTTCTAACGGCGCAAAAATAAAAGAAGGAGCAAGTACATTCTTTAAGGGTGTAAAAGGTTCTGTAAAAGATGCAGGAAATTCTGTAAGCAACAAGGCTAAGGATATTACAGCTTCTTCTTATATTGGTACTTGGAGTTTTATTAACGGAAAGTATACTACAATGATTATCTGTGAAGATGATGATACAATGAGCATTGTTCAGACTCAGAAAAAGGGTGAAAACACTTGGGCAGGAACATACACTGTAGCTAAAAAGCAGATTACTTTCTATATTGATACTGTTAACGGAAAAAAGAACCGTGATACGTGGGTTATTAATTTTGATGCAGATAAAAAGGATTATATGATTTTGTCTTCTCCAGACATTCCTAATGATTTGAACGGATATGATTTTTCACGCTCAACACTCTTTCTTTATATTGAGGGAGAACCTGTTGCTGTAGAAGAGTCTGCTAGTGAAAATGATTAAAGATAAAACTCTATAAATGAAAAAGCCTTGAAGCTGAGCTTCAAGGCTTTTTTTATATCTTTTAGTTAGATTCTGCCGCACCTGGCAAACCGATGTCTTTGCGGTAGTACATTCCTGCAAACTTTATGCAGGCAAGTGCGTTATAGGCATCGTTCCAAGCCTGAGTAAAGGTTTCACCCTGTGCAGAACATGCAAGAACGCGTCCTCCGCTTGTAATGAGAGCAGGAGATGCATCTGCAGGTCTTCTGCTTCGGCGTCTGTCTTCAATTGCTCCTGCAACAAACAGTTTTGCACCTGTCTGAGCAAGTTTATCTTCTTCTATTGAAATCTGAATTCCTTTTTTGTATGCATTAGGGTATCCGCCGCTTACTGCAACTGGTGCAACAGAATAGCCTTTCTTCCATTTGAAATTGAATGTTGAAAGGGTTCCGTCGGTAATAGCCTGACACATTTTTGCAAAGTCAAAATCCATGAGAGGGAGTACTGCCTGTGTTTCAGGGTCTCCAAGACGTACATTGTATTCAAGGCACTTTGGACCGTTGGCAGTGAGCATGAGACCAAAGAAAATGAATCCCCTGTAGTCGTAGCCTTCTGCAATTAACCCTTTGAGAGTTGGTTCAAGAATTGTTTTAATGAATTGATCATTTATTTCTGGAGTAACATCGTCAACTGGTGCAATTGCTCCCATTCCGCCTGTGTTTGGACCTTTAGCACCTTCTTCCAGACGCTTGTGGTCGCGTGCACTTACAAAAGGAATGATGCAGGCTTTTCCTTCTTTTGCATATTCTGGGGTAACGCTGACGGCTGCAAGAATTGAAACTTCTGTACCGCGAAGATATTCTTCAATGACAAGCTTTTTACCTGCATCGCCAACACGGTTTTCTTCCATGAGTTCTTTTACAGCAAGACGTGCATCTTCAAGTGTAAGGGCTACTATAACGCCTTTACCTGCTGCAAGACCGTCTGCCTTAATGACAATTGGTGCTCCCTGTTCTTCAATGTATGCAAGAGCCTCGGCTTCATCTGTAAAGGTACGGCTTTTTGCACATGCAACCCCGTATTTACTCATGAACTCTTTTGCTCTGTCTTTGCTGGCTTCAAGCTGGGCGGCATCGTATTTTGCACCTACAGTAGGAATTCCTTCATTCCAGAATTGATCTGCAAGACCTTCTGCCAAAGGATTTTCTGGACCTACAACAACCATGTCGCAGTTTTCCTCTTTTGCAATGCCTACATAAGAGCCTTCGCTTAAAGATTTGTTAATGCATTTGTTTTCAATTGCAGTACCGCCGTTTCCAGGTACGCAGATAACCTTTTCAACATCATTACTCTGAGCAAGTTTCCAAGCAATTGTATGCTCGCGTCCGCCGTTTCCAACTACCATTATTTTCATAATTTTATAATATGCTAAATATGTTGAATTTTCAAGATAAAAAATAAGCCTCCGTTGCACCTGAAAAGTACAGCGGAGGCTTGGTTTATTTGGATTTTTTAGATGTTGATTACATAGAAGTGTATCCGCCATCAACTGGCAGAATTACACCTGTTACATAACTTGAAGCTGGGCTTGCAAGGAAGATTGCAGCTGTATCAAGTTCACCTTCGTTACCGTAGCGGCTCAAAGGAATCATAGTCTTTGCATTCTGCTGGAAGAAGTCAGAATCGAGCGTTTCCTTTGTTAATGGAGAATAGAAATATCCAGGGCAAATTGCGTTTACTGTGATGTTGTATTTTCCCCACTCTGCAGCAAGACCGCGGGTCAGGTTTACAACACCGCCTTTTGCAGCATGATAAGGAGAACAAGGAGCAACTTTGTTTCCTACAATACCATACATAGATGCAATGTTGATAATGCGTCCGTATTTTGCAGGAATCATTGCCTTTTTAGCAATTGCACGGGCAACTCGGAAAGATCCGAATAGATCGATATTTACTTCATTGTAGAACTGGTCATCTGTAATGTCTTCTGCTGGAGCAACTGCACCAGTTCCTGCATTGTTAATGACAATGTCAATTCTCTTGAATTTTGCAAGAACTTCATCAACAGCTGCATCAACACGTGCTGTATCTGTAATGTCACACTGAACTGCAAGAGTTTCAACACCGTAAGTGTCTGCAATCTCTTTTGCAACTGCTTCTATTTTATCCTTGCGACGTGCAATGGCAACAATGTTTGCACCCTGATTTGCCAAAGCGTGAGCCATTTGAACACCAAGCCCTGTAGAACAACCTGTTACTACAGCAACCTGACCTTTTAAATCAAAATATGATTTCATAAAAATCCCCCTACAGAATTTATGTTATATTTCAACAACAATTATTGCATAAACGAAAGATTATGTCAAAAACTGCTATTTAGGATTCCTCTTGCAGCATTCCGTACACCCTGTTACGACAACATGTTTTTTACCGTCGGCATAGTTAAACAATCTTGCCGTAAGATGCCCTTCTCCTAAAGGAACTTCTTTTCCGCACACAGGGCAACGTCGTTTTATTCCTGGCTCAGGGACTGGGTAACAGTGCGGGCATCCGCTTATTGTACAAAGTTGATCGGGAACGGTCATTGGTCTGTAAACTCGGCTTATTAAATTTTCGCCTGGCAACAGAACCGTATTGCACATAGGGCAGTTTACAACAAAACCTTTTTCTGCTGCCTTTTTTCTAGCCTGCATTGTTTTTTTCTGTTCATTTTCTTTTTGTCCATAAGCCTTCCATCTGATGAACCAGTTAAGCAGGATGAAAATAAAAATCACCAGACCAAACAGCACTATATATTCCATAAGGCAAGTATAAGGACTAGTTGTAAAAGTCTCAAGATGGTATTTTGAAAATTGCTGTATTCTTGAAAAAGACTTTATTTACGGGCTTTTACGGCATAATAAAATAGAATTTCCCTAAAGTCGAAAATCTAATCTCCGAAATTCAAAGTATAGGGAACGAAATCCCTGGGTGGCAGATATGGGATAAAATATTTGCTTAAAAAAAATTCACCTTTATATAGAGGAGATACGTTATGGTTATCAATCACAACATGAGTGCAATGTTTGCACAGCGTTCAACTGGCATTACAGAAGTAAGCCAGCAGAAGAGCATGGAAAAGCTCTCATCTGGAATGAAAATCAACCGTGCAGGTGATGACGCTTCAGGACTCGCAGTTTCTGAAAAAATGCGTGCACAGATCAGAGGTTTGAATCAGGCTTCTGAAAATGCTCAGAATGGAATTTCTTTCATTCAGACAACAGAAGGCTACCTCCAGGAAACTGAAGATATCATCCAGCGCATCCGTGAACTTGCAGTTCAGTCAAGCAACGGTATTTATACAGAAGAAGACCGCATGATGATTCAGGTTGAGGTTTCTTCTCTCGTTGCAGAAGTAGACCGCATTGCATCTGCAGCACAGTTCAACGGTTTGAACATGCTCACAGGTCGCTATGCTCGCCCGACAGGTGAAAACAATGTAACTGGTTCTATGTGGCTCCACATTGGTGCAAACATGGATCAGCGCACACAGGTATACATCGGAACAATGACAGCATCTGCTCTCGGAATCCGCAATGTTGGTAATGAAGAAATCATTACTCTCGAGACTCCAGATGATGCAAACCGCGCAATCGGTACTCTTGATGAAGCAATCAAGAAGATCAACAAGCAGCGTGCAGACCTCGGTGCATACCAGAACCGCCTTGAAAAGACTGTAGAAGGATTGAACGTAGCTGCTGAGAATACTCAGGCTTCTGAATCAAGAATCCGTGATACAGATATGGCTGCTGAAATGGTTGAGTTCACAAAGAACAACGTTCTCCAGCAGGCTGGAACTGCTATGCTTGCACAGGCAAACCAGTCTTCACAGAATGTTCTTTCACTCTTGAGATAGTTGGTTATAGTATAGCCGGCAAGGGCACTCCCGAAAGGGGGTGCCCTTTTTTTATGTTAATACATTTCCTTTAGAGTAACCAGAGTGTACCCTTTCGCAGTTTCAATGACATAATCTGTAAAACCCGAAAGAGAAAACAGCATAACTTCTAAATTTGAAGCAGAAAAGTAATTAAGTTTTTTCTGAAAAATTTCAAGATCTTCTTTGTTAAAACTTTCTGATTTAAATTTACATTCCCCTGCCAGAACGTATTTTTTTCCATCTAGTCCCAGCAAATCTATTTCAATAGATTTTATTTCTTTCCCAATCCTTACAGAGTTCTGGTATTCAATAATATCTGTCAAAAAGCAAGGAATCTTTTTTGTTCCTACATTATTCAGAATATAATCTTTTGCCATCTTTTCAAAAACACTGCCCATAAATTGGTGCAGATTTTGTTTTACTTTTTGTTCATAATAGATTTTCCCTTTGCCACTGTTTATAAGGCTTGCCCCTGGAGCTACATAACGAAAATAAAAATTCACCATAGAATCTGCAATTAGATAATATGGTTTAGGAATTTCTCGACGTTCAACAACTTCTGCTGAAATAAGATTCTTAATACAAAAGCTGATATCGGACATTCCTGTGGTTGCTTGAATCTCATTATATTTTGTTTTTCCATTTGCAATTGCATCAATTATGGAATTGTATGCAACTGGATTAGATTTTTCACCAGTTATAACGGTTTTAATTTGCTCTTCTGAAAAAAAGGCATTCCTTGAGAAGAATAATTTTTCTATATTTTCATCGAGCGAAATGGTGCTGTCAAACTGTTCAAGATATTTAGCAACACCGCCTGTAAGTCCGTAAACAATAGCCTGTTCCTCTGCATTATAATCAGGTACAAAACATGCGGTATCCTTATATCCAAATGGATTAATTTTTAACTCAAGATTTGCTCTTCCATGAAGCGGAGCCGAGGAACCAAGTACATCTTCTCTCATGAAGGAAACAAGAGAACCTAGTAAAATAAAATAAAGGTTTGAATTCTTCCATTTATTATCTATATATTTTTGAAGCAGAGAATTCATATATGGGCAGGATTTTGCAAGATAAGGGTATTCATCAATTACAAAAATAATCCTTTCTTTTACAGATTCTTCTGCCAGATAATCAAATATTGAATCGAATGAATCAAATTTTAATTTTCCGTTGAGATTTGGGGCAAGACTTTCAAGAACATCATTTCCCATTCTTAACAAGAGTTCTGTCTCTGTCATTTCTGTACTTACAAAAGATACGGATTTGCATTTATTAAGTTCTATGAATTTATTTATAAGTGTTGTTTTTCCGACTCGCCTACGCCCAAAAAGAACGGCCAGGTGAAATCCTTTTTTATTATACATTTCTTGAAGTACAGTGAGTTCCTCTTCTCTTCCTATAAATCTATTCATAATCGAATCCTTTATTTTATAACTGTGACTGAATTTTACTAGAGTAAACTCTACTAGAGTTGATTCTAGTAGAGTTTACTCTACTAATATTAAAATGATAAAATTTATTTGTCAACAAAAAAGGCATCTCCTTCTTTGGAGATGCCTCTGTTTTATGTGTTTTTTACTTTTCAAAAAGTGTAGAGTACACTGTCGGGAATGAATAGTGTACTCTTTTCAAAAAGTGTAGAGTACACTGTCGGAAGTGAATAGTGTACACTATCCAAAATGTGTAGTGTACACTGTCGGGAATGAATAGTGTACACTTTTCAAAAAGTGTAGTGTACACTGTCGGAAAAGAATAATGTACATTATCGTGTTGCGAAAGTAAAAATACAGTAAAACTAATGTGATTATGGCTATTTATTAAGTCTCCCTCTAAACAAAACAGCTTTACAGTCTGTATTAACAGTGATAGTATAAAGACAGTTTTAATATTTGTGGCAATCTTAAAATTTGAGGAAATATATGAAGCGGGTTTTAGATTTCCACTCTGAAGGAAGCCTTGTAAAATTGATGGAGTAAAAATGAAAAGATATCTCTGTTTCTTAATTCCGCTTGTCTTATGTGCCTGCTCAAAGAATTCTGTACCAAAAACTGTACATGAAGAAACTTTATCTTTTCAGAAAACAGATATAGAAGTTCCTTTTTATCCTGCTGATTTTGAAGGAGTTCAAAATCAGTCGGATGGAACTCAGTTATTACTTGTTAGAGAATATGACAAGTCAGAACCAGAAGCCAGCAACACAACTTATAACTCTGTAATCATTCCAGAAAAGCCTTATGAAGACCGCTTTATTCCTGTCCAGATGCAAGATAGCAGTTTATGGACTTATGCGGATGTTTGTAAGAAAGGTTTACCGATTGTTCCTGCAGTTTTTGCGGAAGTAAGACCTTTTAAAGATGGACTTGGTGCAGTTCGTCGTGATGGACTTTGGGGATTTATAGATGAGAATGGAAAGCTTGCTGTCAATTTTGACTATATCTCAGTTCAAGATTTTTACAACGGAATATGCATTGTTTCTTTTATGCGTGATGAAAAAAAATGGTGGGGAGGTATAGACAAAACTGGAAATTTACTTTTTTCTATTCCAGACAGAACATGGTCTACAGATGGTGTCTCTGGAATTTGCAATTTTTATGAGTATGATTATGCCAAAGGAAAGACAGATAATGGAGAATGTTTTATTTCTAGAAGTGGTGAAATTCTTTTAAATAATATAACTTTGGGAGATATAGAATTCCTTACAATGAAAGATGACCGCTTTGATTTTGAATATGGAAATAAAACTTTATGTGTTCGAGGATTTTTTGATGATAAGCTTTACTTACAGACGAAAAGTGAGAGCCGTTCAACTCTTTACGGTGCATTTGACAGGTCTGGAAAATGGATTATAGAACCTGTTCATAAGAATTATTCAGAAGTCATAGGCATTATAAATAATTCTAAAATTGAAGGAATAAAACCTTTTCTGAGTACCAGCGTAAAAGACGAGGATACAAAGCTGTTTGGTCTAAAAGACAGAAACGAAATGTGGCTGGTACAGCCCGAATATGCATTTATTCTGGCAGATAAAGACAATGGATATTTTATTTTGATGACAACGGATGAAAAGTTTGGACTTGCTGATACTTACGGAAGAATAACTGTAGTTCCGAATTATGAAGATATTGCATGCATACATACTAATCCTTTATATTTCTGTGCTTGCAGAAATGGAAAATATGGAATTATAAATTTGTCAGGAAAAGAATTGTATCCATTTGAAAATGATGACATGATTTTTCTAGATTGATATTGTAAAAGGATAAAAAATGAAAAGATATCTCTATTTCTTAATTCCAGTTGTCTTATGTGCCTGCTCAAAGAATTCTGTACGACAGTCTGTGCAGATAACAGAACTTACCGAACCAAATAATGCGTCTGTTGCTGTGCAAAACTCAGAAGCTGAGGATGGGGTAAAAAACGAATATAAAGAAAAATCGTCTCAAATAGGCATAGTTTCGGAAGAAGAATATCTTGCTTCGTATGCTGATACGGATAGCAGTTTAACAAAGCCAAAGATGATATTTGTTGAAGGTGGAACGTTTCGGCTTGGTACGAATTGGCAGGATTATCATAATGTAACAGTAAGCAGTTTTGAGATAGGAATGACAGAAGTTACATTCGGACAGTACTATCCTTTTATCGATAAAGAAATTATGGAAAGCCGAAAAAATTATGCTGCTGCTAATGTAAATTGGTATGAGGCTGTTATATATTGTAATAAATTAAGTATTCAGTATGGGTATGAACCTTGTTACACTATAAATGGAGAAACAGATCCTTCTTTGTGGGGAAATGAAGTTCCTTATTTTACAGAAGCAGAGGGCAGTGTTGGAGACATGAATGCATGGGATGCAATTGAGTGTAACTTTAATGCAAATGGCTACAGGCTTCCGACAGACGCAGAATGGGCTTTTGCTGCTCGTGGTGGAAATAAAAGTAAAAATTATACGTATAGTGGAAGTGATAATATAGATGAAGTTGGATGGTATGCTGATAATGCAAAAAAAGATGGAGAGGAAGTTGCAAAAAAGAAACCTAATGAACTTGGAATATACGACATGAGCGGAAATGTCTGGGAATGGTGCTGGGATAAAAGTGGTGTTTATTCTAAAAAATCAGAAGTAAATCCGACTGGTCCAACAGAAGAAAATCATTATAGAGTAATACGAGGAGGAGGAGATGGCAGTTCAGAAGATTACTGTGCCCTTACATACACAGAAAGTGATTATCCTGATGTAAAATCTTGGTATTATGGTTTTCGTTTATGCCGTTCTATTGGGGAACGGTAAAATCTTGAAGAGTCTATAATGATGCATAAAATATTCAGATTTTTACTATATTTAATTATAACTTCCGTATATGCAGATGATTACGTAAACTATGGCTACGTCTTTACTCCTCCACCTATGCAGAAAATAGAGGGAGGAACTTTTTATATGACTGAAGGAAATGTAAGCCATGCTGTAACGGTTAGTGACTTTGAAATGGCAACTCTGGAAGAAGGTAAAGATTTCTCATGGTTTCAAGCTGTAAAAATATGCAATTATCTAAGCCGAAAAGATGGTTATACACCGTGTTATAGTCAGGATAGCGAAATAGATGAAAGAAAATGGAAGGACTGTGAAAATTTAAAGTGCGACTTTAATGCAGACGGTTACAGGCTTCCAACAGAAGCTGAATGGGAATGGGCTGCACGTGGGGGAAATAAGAGTAATAACTATAAATACAGCGGAAGCAATAATCTGGATGTGGTTGCATGGTACAGTGGTAATTGTAATGACGAAGTAATACTTACTGGAAAAAAGAAACCAAATGAACTAGGTTTGTATGATATGAGCGGAAATTATTTTGAATGGTGCTGGAACTTGCATTACCGTTATGCACCATACACTCAAATTAATCCCTCTGGATACGAAGAAGGAAATAAAATCAAGGGAGAACGAATTCTTAGAGGTGGTGCATGGGATTTTACAGCAGAGTTTTGTGAGACAAGCCATAGATTTTCATGTATTCCTCAACAGGTTTGTTGTAGTGCTGTGCGCCTGTGCCGTTCGCTTACAAAAAATTATACTGACAGTATTGTCCTTGAACCAACAGAAGAAAACAGGCAGGCACTAAAGCCTGTCATGATATATGTTCCGTGTGCAAAGGCACCTGCATCGCTAAACATAGATCCTTACGAGATTTCCGAGACAGAGCTTAGCCGAGAGCTTTATGCGCTCATTAGAGGAACGGAACTGTATCAGCCAGAAGGAAATCTGCCAGTGGAAGGTGTCTCATGGTATGAGGCTGTTGAACTCTGCAACCTGCTGAGCTTTTTGTACGGCTATACTCCATGCTACAGCCTTGGCGGTAAGACAAATCCTGATGAATGGAAAAATGATGATGGTCTTGCATGGAAAAAGATTAAGTGCGACTTTAGTGCTGACGGTTACAGACTGCCGACTGAGATAGAGTGGAACTATGCAGCCGAAAGTGGAAAGACTGGGAAAAGACTTATGTCAGAATGCTGGTATTCTGAAAACAGCGGAGGAAGATGCCATGCGGTTCTTTCAAAAGCAATGAATTCTCTTGGAATATACAACATGCTGGGGAATGTTCAGGAATGGTGCTGGGAATCTGTTGCAAAGAATAATCCAGAAAAAGTTCTTAAAGGCGGTGGGTATAACAGTAATAAAGATGCCTGTTATCCGAAAGTTCGAAAATGTGAACCCCCTGATGTTGAGGGAAAAATTACAGGCGTAAGGCTCTGCCGTTCACTAAACAGAACTCCTAAAAAGAAAAGTTTGATTGAGAGCATAACAGGCTTTTTTATAGGATTGTTCAAGTGATGATAGATACTTATACGGTATAAACAAACAGGGGCATCTCCAAAGAAGGAAATGCCCCTGTTTATAGAAGATTAAATTGTATCATTGAACGGTGTCTCTTGATATTTTAATGTGCCGTTTCGTTTTCTGAAAGCCTTTTCTGCCTTCTTAAATTGAGTTCCATGTAAATCTTTTTGGACTCTGGAAAGTGAAATTCTTCCATGGTAAGAATCTAAATTAGTACATTTGCAAAAGTAATCGAGAGAAGTTTCTAGCTGTCTACTTGCCCATTCCCTGTCTTTTCCTTTTAATTCAATAAGATATGCAGTATTTTCTTGTACAATAAGAGCATAATCGCATTTATTACCATCTTTTATTAAAACTCCATCAACACGAAGTGCTAGAACTTTTTTTTCATTTTTATTTTCAGCATGATAAACGCTTTTACTTCTTGCATCTTTCAAGGATATGTTTTTTCGAGTGTCTTCGAACAGCTTTGCTTCATTTGGAAAATCATTCATGGTCTGAAAACTCCAAATCTTCCAAACGGGAATATTCTTCATTTATTGTTTTAGAACAAGTATCTATTTCAGCTGGATTTATCTGTTCAATTTCAGAATCTTTTATGTCATAAATGCTGCCTTCTTTTATGACATACGCAGAAACATCACAATAATCTATGTGATATTTTTGTTCCTTTATTTTCTCTGAGTGAAAACCTTGGCGTCTAAGGGTTCCTGCATAAATGCAGTTATTCAGCGTTTCTAATACATAAGGACTGTGTGTTGTAATGAGCAGTGAATTGTTTTTCCTTTTATTTGCATGAATGACAAGGGAATCTACAAGCCATTTTTGAGATTCTGGAAACAGATTTTGTTCTGGTTCTTCTACAATATTTATAAGATATTCGTTTATGTATTTTGAATATGAATCTGAATAATTCAGAATATCATTATCTGTAAAATTTTTATTTACACCTGAAACAAATAGCAGGTTCAGATTTTTCACGACATTCTCATTCTTAATGCCAGATAATATTTCTGACTGTTCATCAGAACTTAAAGCTCGTAGCTTTTTCAAATTTGATTGTGAGACATCTTGCGAAAGATATTCGGTTACAAGCATGAGGGGAATCATGGACTGTAAGCCACTTGAAGCAAAAGCTACTGGTAGTGCGACATTTGAATTTGGTTCAAATACAATAAGGGAGTCGGTAGACTCATCGTATTTTAAACTGTATTTTCCAAGTGGAACTATATTATTATTAGTAAAATATTCATTTTTAGATTTTTTTATTTCCTGCTGCAACCATTTGATTGTCTGTGGTAGATTTTTTATTTTATCTGCACCTGCCAGGACTGAAATTACATTACGTTCGGAAGCAATGTACATGATTTTTGGACGCTTGTAATTTTCTTTTTGCTGTAGCGTAATTGTAAAATGATTTTTTATATATGTAAAATTTGCAAAATCTCCGTAGTATGCAAGTTCTGAGTCTTGCGTAAAATAGGAAGCTGGAAGTTGCTGATTTTTACATAGGTCTATAAAGTCTTTTTCTGTAAAATCATCTTTCCCATAATCGCCACGAAAAAGGGCTTTTTCAAGCCATGAGAAAGATGAATATAATTTTGCAACAGTACTTTTTCCTGCACCCTGTTCCCCAATGAAAACGGAAAACTTACAGATATTCATAAAACCGTCATTGTCTGTGAAGCCATTTTTTATGGGACCGAAATTTTTTATTTTTAAGGTAACCATAACATTATTATACCAATTTAATGTAAAAATAGAAGTATATTTTGTAGATTTCATAATAGAGCCTTGTCGGGAACCAAAACAGCTTTACAGTCTGTATTAACAGTGATAGTATAAAGACAGTTTTAATATTTGTGGCAATCTTAAAATTTGAGGAAATATATGAAGCGGGTTTTAGAAAAATCATTATGGATATTATTATGTGTGAGTTTGTTCATTTCTTGTTCTAAAAATCAAAATAAATCAGAAACTTCTACAGCCGAAGTGTCCGAAACTGCTACGGAAATTGGTTCTGTAGAAAATTCAGAAGATTTAGACTTGCAGCAGGTTCAAGAGACTGTCAATGAGAATGAAAAGCAGGATGACTATAAGCCAAAGATGGTATTTGTAGAAGGTGGAACTTTTCAATTAGGAAGCGATATTGACGGTTATCATGATGTTACAGTAAGCAGTTTTGAAATGGGGAAAACAGAAGTTACATTAGGACAGTATCAGTCTGTTACAGACGAAAAAGAAATAGATGAAAGCATAAGAAATTATCCTGTGACTGAAGTAAACTGGTTTGAAGCTGTCATATACTGCAATAAATTAAGCATAAAGTGTGGTTATGAACCTTGTTACAGCATAAATGGAGAAACAAATCCTTTAATGTGGGGTACTGATATACCTTCTCTCACAGAAGCAGATGGTCAAGTTGGAGATATGACTGTATGGAATACAGTGCAGTGTAATTTTAATGCAAATGGTTATAGACTGCCAACCGAGGCAGAATGGGCTTTTGCTGCTCAAGGCGGAAATAAAACTAACCATACAAAATACAGTGGAAGCAACAATATAAATGAAGTTGGCTGGACTGAAAAGAATGCAGAAAAAAGTTTTCATGAAGTTGCAATGAAGAAACCTAATGAACTTGACATTTACGACATGAGTGGAAATGTATGGGAATGGTGTTGGGATAGAAATGGTGTTTATGCAACTGAACCAGAATTTAATCCTACAGGAGCAAATAAAGGCTCTTGGCATCGTGTAAGAAGAGGAGGAGGTTGGGGAACACCAGATTCCTACAGTGAAATTACATATTCTTCTAGTGATAGTCCTGATGTTCAGTCCCTTTATATCGGTTTCCGTCTATGCCGTTCCATTGGGGATCGTACAGAAGTCCAAGCCGAAAAGTCTTCAGAAAATCCTTTCACACATTGCTATTTTAACAGCAATACAGATCAGATCATCCTAAGTAATGAAACTGGTAATTACAAACTTACAGTCTGGCTGTATGGAACTCCAATTGAAGAAGGTGAATATCAGGTTTTCGGAAGCGACAAGGAGACTCTGCTTGAAGGATTTTTAGAGGAAGGCAATGATAGCAGGGACGTAAAGACAACGCTCTTTATCCGTTATTCGGAAGGTGTAATAAAAGTGTCTGGTTCTGCACAGCTTTATAAACCTCATAGTGCTACAAAGAGCGGTGAAATCTTAGATTTCAACTATGAAGGAAGCCTTGTAAAGTTGATGGAGTAAATCCGCAATTCTTAGATGTGAAAAAAAATGAAAAATCAAGTTTAAACTACATTTTGCTCCTGAAAAATACAGTACTATACAGGTACAAAACAGTGCGATAGCACAAGGAGTAAAAAATATGAGTGAATCAATAGTAACATCATTCAAGAATTCAGGTTCAAACGGCAGAATCATGCTGTACGAAAATCCATTTGAAAAAGGCCGTCAGTATTACGGACGCTTTGAACGCAATGTAGTCAATACAAATGTATTGATTGCACGCATCCAGAACCGCAAGGCAGGAACAAACGAACTTGCCGTACAGGAGATTGCAGGGTTTCTTAAAGAAGAAATTCTTCAGGCGATAAGAAACGGGGAGGCTGTAAACGTTCTGGACTTGGGAACCTTGTACATTGTGCCGAACAGAAGGTTTGAGGGAACTACTATGGAAAATAAAGACACCCCGACCTTAGCAGTACGTTTTCAGTCTGGTTCTCTTGTAAGGAATGCAGTTTCTGATATTGAGATAAAGGAAATTAAAGTTGCAGAATCTACAAGATTTATCAGCGAGATTACCGATAAGTTTACAGGCCGTACAGACGGTGCAATTTCAAAAGGACGTTTTGTTGTATTGAAAGGAAAGAAGCTTAAGATTGCTGGTGAAAATTCTGGCTTGTATATCTGTCCTTTGGATGCAATGGAAAATCCTGTTGCAGATGAAAGTACTTGGATTAAGTGCGAAAAACTTGCAAAGAATACAAATACTTGTCTGGAATTCTTTATGCCCGAAAGCCTTGAGGAAGGGGAAAAATATAAAATCGTTATCCGCACACAGTACTGCTCTAACAATTTTATGTCCAAAGAGGCAAAGACCATTGTGAGCGACACTGTAACAGTAATCTGATTGCGCTGTTGATTAAAGTCATTCTGTAAACAAAAAGGGGCATCTCCAGAAAGAAGGAGATGCCCCTTTTTATGATGGTTTAGGGATTATCTTCCCCAAGTCATGATTAAGTCGTAATTGTCTTCGCGTACTTCAAAGTACTGGTTGTGTTCGCCACAGGTTGGGCAATACTCTGGTGCAACAGGACCTGTTACGATATGACCGCATACCATACATTCCCACACTTTTACAGAACCGTTTTTAATTTGAGCCTTTGTATCTTCATCTTTGAGCATTGAGCGGTATCGCTCTTCGTGGCGTTTTTCAATTTCTGCAATGGCACGGAATTTTTTTGCCAGCTCTGCAAAGCCTTCCTTTTCGGCGGTTTCTGCAAAGCCTTTGTACATGTCTGTCCATTCATAGTTTTCGCCTTTTGCAGCATTTTCCAAATTTGTAGTTGAATCGGAAATGCCCTCAAGTTCCTTTAACCAGATTTTTGCATGGTTTTCTTCGTTAAGAGCTGTCTTTTCAAATACTTTTGCAAGTTTATCGTTCCCTTCTTTTTGGGCAACCTGTGAAAAGTATGTGTACTTGTTGCGTGCCTGTGATTCTCCTGCGAAAGCTGCAAGAAGGTTTTTTTCTGTCTGTGTTCCTGCATATTTGCTCATGTGTATTCTCCTGTTATTGAATGTAATTCTTTTATTATATTGCAGGTTTTGGCAGTAAACAAGTGTTTTTTGTTACGGCTTTTCTTGATGTTTATCGATTATCATAATTATTTGTTATATTTATTGACGATTGTTTTAAGTGTATTTATAATTATTTGCATGAATTCTGCAGGAAATCACAAGTCTATAAAAGCAAGCTTTTTGCTTATGATTGGTATCGGAATGTTGTGCATTTCGATTGTTATGACCTTTATAATAGGTAGAACTGTATTCAAAATGAATACGTCTCAGGTTGAAGATATAATAATTGCCCTTACAGAAAAAAAGGCTAATTCCGTTGAACAGGAAATGATGGAAGCTATTAATTCTGTTGAGGCTGTTGCTGGAATGCTTGGTGCTTCCTGGACAATTCCTGATGATATGCGCCGTACTGCCTGTGAGCAGGAAATCCGTTCCCTTGTAAACAATACTACTGCAAAATCTGTGTGGGCAATCTGGTTGCCTACTTTTTTTGACCACAGGGATGAATTTGATGCTGACCCTGAAACAAATCCTACTGGTCAGTTCCGTGTTCATTACATTAAAGATGCTGACGGACGCATAAAGAACGACAGTACTACTGGTCTTCCTGTTGTGGATGATCAGGAAAAAATAAAAGACTGTGTTGCTACAATTACAGATCCAGCCCTTGTTTCGATTGACGGTGAGCAGGTGCTTTCTGCACAGGCCTATGTTGCCATGATAAACTCTATTGGTCAAACAGTAGGTCTTGCGGGAATGGATATTGTGCTTTCCAATTTGGAAACTCTTCTTGACGGAAGTTCTATTTACGAAGGAAGCCAGACTCAGTTTTTAAGTTCTTCTGGTGCTGTAATGGGTGCAACGGATGGTTCTTCTGTTGGTAAAAAAAGTTCATTCTTTACGGACTCTGCCTATTCAAAATGGTTTTCTGATGACTATGCACAGGAAGATGCAGTTTCGTTTATTTCTGGTAAGGGAAATCACCGCTATTTTACTGTAATTGCCCGCATTCATCCTGACAGAACGGGTGCAAGCTGGTATCTTGTTTCAAAAACAAGTGTTGCCGTAATGCACAAAAAGGCTGTGTCTGCTTTGTGGACGGTTATTTCTGCATTTATAATTCAGATTATTCTTGTTGGTGTTCTTACATATATTACTGTTTCGCGTCTTACAAAGCCTTTGTCTGAAAGTGAAAAAGCTTTGAGGAACATTAGCGAAGGTGACGGTGATCTTTCGGTAAGGCTTAAGGTTACGGAAGATAACGAAATTGGCGCTATGTGTCAGAGTTTTAACAAGACGATGGAAAAGATTGGTTCTTCAATAAGCAGTGCCAAGACAACTAGTGGTAAGATGGAACAGCTTGGTAAGGAACTTGATGTTTCAATGCGTGAGACGGACAAGGCTGTAAATGACATTACAGGAAGCATTAGTTCTGTTCAGGAAAAGATGCTCGATCATGCATCTGGCGTTTCTGAGGCTAAGGCGGTTGTTGATCAGATTGTAAAGAATATTGAAATTCTGAGTAACAATATTGATACACAGGCAGAAAGTGTTGCAAAATCTTCCAGTTCTATTGAGCAGATGACTGCAAACATTACTTCGGTAACGCACATCCTTGCTGCAAACAAGGTTTCTATGGAAGAACTTGAAAAGGCTTCCGAAGATGGTAAGACTTTGATTAACAGAACTGTAGAGCTTTCTAAGGACATTCAGGATAAGTCAAAGAATCTGTCTGAGGCTTCTGCTGTTATAAAGAACATTGCTAGTCAGACGAACCTTCTTGCAATGAATGCTGCAATTGAGGCTGCACATGCTGGTGCAAGCGGACAGGGATTCAGCGTTGTTGCTGATGAAATTCGTAAGCTTGCGGAAGAGTCTTCTTCTCAGGGGGCTAAGATGCAGCAGTCTCTTAAAGATGTTTACAATTCTATTAATGAGGTGTCGCAGTCAAGTAATGAGGTTCAGGCTCAGTTTAATAAGATATTCCTGCTTACAAAGACTGTAGGTGATCAGGAACGTATTATTGATGATGCAATGCAGAGTCAGAATGAAGACGGTGCACAGATTCTTGCTGCAATGAAAAACATCAATTCTATTACAACCGAGGTTAAGAACGGTTCTAACATGATGCTTGAAGGCAGCCAGCAGGTTTCTGCTGAAATGGATGCCCTTGCAAACATGGCTGAGACTGTAAGTGCAAGCATGAGCGACATGGCGGATAAGGCTGCTACAATTTCTTTTGCTGCACAAAAGGCAAAAGACAGTGTAAGTGCAAGTGTTGAAGCTATTGGAAGCCTTAAGGGTGAAATGAACAAATTTAAATGCTAAGACTGGCAAGGAGCATGATTATATGAAAAGATTTATTTTTACAGCACTCTGTGTATTTGCTTTTTTTGCAAATGTTCGGACTGCTCACTGTCAGAATGTGCTTGGCGACAGGACTTCTGTTCCTCAGGGAACTGTAATTACTGTAGATGACTTTGAAAAGGGCAATTACTGGATATGGGCTGGTTTTGACTGGGAACAGTGGGGACCTTCAAAGCTTTCTACTTCTGCAAGAATTTCGAATCAGTGGGCTTCACAGGGTAAACATTCGCTTGAATGTAAGTTTATAGCGTCTACTCCTGAATCAGATAAAGACGGAATGTACTTTATGGATTATACTTGGGATTATTCCGGGGCAAAATATTTAGTCGTTGATATTTATAATCCAGAAAACAAGTCCTTTGAGTTCGGAATTGCTTTTCAAGCTACAGAGAACTGGAAGTGGTGCGAAGGCACAAATGTTATAATAACTCCCGGTAAGCATACTGTTGTAATTTCGCTTGACGAATTTAAGGATGTCCTGAATGTTGTTAAACGTATCAATATCTGTTACAGGGAAAAA
Organism: uncultured Treponema sp.; assembly: GCA_947166545.1. Taxonomy (GTDB): domain Bacteria; phylum Spirochaetota; class Spirochaetia; order Treponematales; family Treponemataceae; genus Treponema_D. The sequence continues at coordinate 41,373 of CAMVEQ010000001.1, forward strand.
AATCGTATGAAGGGGCGTTTTTATATAGACAATTTGCGTCTTATAAAATAGACTCGTATACTAATCGATGAACAATTTAGGTGCCACATATAGTGAAGCAGGTGAGTTCTGGGGAGAACTCACCTCTACTATTAAAGAGATGTTTCATAATCTTGCTTCCCAGTCTATTGGGGTGCAGGAAAACTCTTCATATATAGATAATCTTATTGCAATTTCCGCTCTTGCTTTCTTTTTGCTTATCCTTGCTCTTATTGTAAACTATTGGATTCGCTTGCATCGTAATAATATTGCTAAAAATCATTTTGAGCTTATTCTTGGAAGCATTCATGATGAAGCGGAAAAAAAGGAATTGAAAAAGCTTGCGGAACACTGTGTAGAGCTTGGGGAACGCATTGATGCACACATTAGCCGTAAGAATTTTTCTAAAAAGATAAGCACGCTTGTGTTTTTTATTGCACGGCAGATGGAACTGGACTTTACCGAGACTGCTTTGTTTTTCTGTGCTTCGCTTGTGCATGACGCTGGCTATCTTGATGCTTCTTCGGAACTGTTCTGTGCTGAAATTCTGTATCTTAAAGAAAAGAAAATCATGCGGACTCACATTTTGAGGGCGTTGAATTATATTGATTTTGTTCCAAAAAAATATATTGTGACGTTTATGAATGCAATAACCTATCATCATGAAAACTATGATGGTTCTGGTTTTCCTGACGGTTTGAGCGGTGAAGAAATTCCGCTTTGTGCAAGGATTATCCGTGTTGCAGAAGACTATGTGTTTATGACTGAAAAGACTGATTATAATAAGCCTTTGGACAGTAATAAAGCTCTTTTGCGCTTAAAAGAAAATCCAGAGACTTATGATGAAGGCATTGTTAATGTCCTTGCAAATATCTTGGAAAATACTGTAATATAAAAGCGACTTTTAAAAATAAATTTTTTACTTAGAGGGGACTATATGTGCGGCATTGTGGGATATATAGGATTGCGTGATGCAACACCTATTCTGGTGGAAGGATTAAAAAAACTTGAATACCGTGGATATGACAGTGCAGGTATAGCCGTCTATTCTGGTGAAGACATTCTTGTACGCAAAGTAAAGGGTGCAATCAAATATCTTGAAGAAAAAATTGCAAAAGAGGCGGTTCACGGCTGTCTTGGAATTGGACATACACGCTGGGCAACACATGGTGAACCTAGCGATTTGAATGCACATCCGCATCTAAATGAAAGCGGTACAATTGCTGTTGTTCACAATGGTATTATAGAAAACTACTTAAAACTTAAGTCCTGGCTGCAGGGTGAAGGCATTGTATTTCGTACACAGACCGACACCGAAGTTATTGCACATCTTGTAAATTATTACTATGTAAAGGAAAAGGATATTTTTAAGGCGGTGCAGGAAGCTCTTAAAAAGCTTGAGGGCAGTTATGCTCTTGGGGTTTTGTGCAAGGACTTTCCAGACCGCATTATTGCTGCCAGAAAAGAAAGCCCTCTTATTATTGGGCTTGGCAAAGATGAAAACTTTATTGCCAGCGATGTTCCTGCTGTTCTGGAACATACTCGTGAAGTATATTTCTTAGACCAGAAACAGCTTGCCGTATTGTATGCAGATCATGTTGATTTGTTTGACGGTGACGGCAACAAGGTAATAAAAGAGCCTTATCATGTTGACTGGGACATTTCGAGTGCAGAAAAGAACGGCTACGAGCATTTCATGCTTAAAGAAATTCATGAGCAGCCAAAAGCCCTTACCGATACTTTGCGTCCCCGTTTGATTGCAGAAAACGGTAAAATCTGCGACATAAAATTTGATGAAATAAAGAAAAATGATAACAGCTTCTGGAAGAATGCAAAGCGTATTGTAATTACTGCTTGCGGTACTGCATATCACGCTGGAGTTGTTGCCCGCTATGCATTTGAAAAGTTTGCACGCATTCCTGTTATTGTAGACGTTGCAAGCGAATTCCGTTACATGAATCCTATTCTGAACAAGGATGATGTATTTATTGTAATTAGCCAGTCTGGTGAAACTGCGGATACTCTTGCGGCATTGCGTCTTGCAAAGGCTGCTGGTGTGCATGTAATTGCAATTACAAACTGTGTCGGTTCTACTGTGAGCCGCGAAGCTGATGATGTTGTATATACTTGGGCTGGGCCAGAAATTGCTGTTGCTTCTACAAAGGCTTATACTACACAGCTTGCATGTCTGTATCTTATTGCATTGAAGGTTGCAAAATTGAGAGGTCAGCTTACGGATGAAGCATATTGTTCTTTATTGAAAGAACTTTCATGTATTCCTGACAAGGTTCAGCAGATTTTGGATGATAAGGCCAACATTCAGAAATTTGTTTCGCAGAATTACAACAAGGAAAAGGTGTTCTTTATAGGACGTCAGTTTGACAGTGCTTCTAGTTTGGAATGTGCCCTAAAGCTTAAGGAAGTAAGCTACATGCACAGTGAGGCTTTTGCTGCTGGTGAATTAAAGCATGGTCCTATTGCTTTGGTTGACCCTTCAACGCTTGTTGTTGCAACTGCAACAGTTCCTGAGCTGTACGAAAAGATTGCAAGTAATATTGTAGAAGTAAAGAGCCGTGGGGCTGCTACTTTTGTTATTACGCAGGATACAACAGGGGCATTCAAAGCTGCTGCGGATCAGATTGTTTCCATTCCTGATACAGAGCCAGCTTTTGCACCTATTCTTTCTATTATACCTGCTCAGTTGTTTTCTTATTACTGTGCTATTCATCGCGGTAATAATCCTGACAAGCCTAGAAATCTTGCAAAGTCTGTGACTGTTGAATAATATTTGAATAAAAAGGATTGCTGTATGGAGTATACAAAAAGAGAAGTTCTTCAATATATTGAAGAAAACAATGTAAAGTTTATAAAATTATTTTTTGTAGATATATTTGGAGATGTAAAGAGTATATCCATTCAGCCTGCTCTTTTGAACAAGGCTTTTGAAGAAGGCATTTCCTTTGATGCCAGTGCCGTAAAGGGATTTTTGAACGAAACAACAAGCGATTTGTTTATTGTTCCAGATCCTGCTACACTTTCTGTTCTGCCTTGGCGGCCTCAGCATGGAAGGGTTGCACGCCTTTACTGTAACATTCGCTATCTTGATGGAACTCCTTTTGCTGGAGATTCCCGCCTTATTCTTCAAAATGTAATTGACCGCTGCAAAAAGATGGGCTATGAAACAAAGATTGGAACGGAATGTGAGTTCTATCTTTTTAAGCTTGATGATAACGGTCAGCCTACAAATATTCCTCATGATAATGCCGGTTACTGTGATCTTGCTCCTTTGGATAAGGGGGAGAATGTAAGACGTGACATTATTCTGACTTTGGAACAGATGGGCATTCAGCCTGAGACTAGTCATCACGAAAATGGTCCGGGTCAGAATGAAATAGACTTCCGCTACAATAGTACAATGCAGGCGGCAGATAATCTTTCTACATTTAAGATGGCTGTTAGGACAATTGCTGCACAGGACGGTCTTTTTGCTTCCTTTATGCCGAAGCCGTTTGAAAATAAATCTGGTAGCGGCTTGCATGTAAACATTTCGCTGCATAAAGACGGAGAAAATATTTTTGGGAAAGATAGTCCTGAATCTAAGTATTTTATTGCTGGCATTCTTAACCACATACGCGAGATTACGGCATTTTTAAATCCTTTGCAGCAGTCATATAAGCGACTGGGGGAATTTGAAGCACCAAAATATGTAAGCTGGTCGTCACAGAACAGAAGTCCGCTTATTCGTGTGCCTGCAGCAACGGGGGATGCAATTCGCATTGAGGTGCGTTCGCCAGATTCCAGCTGTAATCAGTACATTGCTTTGGCTTTGCTTATTGCTGCAGGTCTTGACGGCATTGAAAAGAAGATGCCTTTGATGCCTCCAGAAAATAAAAATCTGCTTGAAATGCCAGAAAACGAGTTGAAGCATCTTGAGCGATTGCCTGCTTCTTTGAAGGAAGCTCTTGATCTTGCAAAAAACAGTAAATTTGTTCAGTCTGTAATTCCTGAACTGACTTTGAATACTTTCATACAGACTAAGTCTAGATGTGAGGATCCTGCATTCGGGATGGTTTAAGACATGGATAGTGTTCTGATTGCCAGTAATACGAATGCCACGATGGGAATTATCTCTGACTTCATGCGCTCTGAGTCTTTTAGCAGAATTGTTGCTTCTCAGAGCGGTTCTGAAGCCAGACGGTATATTACCGACATGGATTTTGATTTGATTATTATTGATACTCCTTTGTCTGATGAGTTGGGAAATGATTTTGCCATTACAGCGTCGGAAAAGACTACTGCGGGTATTATTCTTATTGTGGATTGCGAGAATGTGCTTGAAATTAGTGCGAATGTGGAAGATTACGGAGTTTTCGCTTTGCCAAAGCCTTTGTCGCCAGAGTTCTTTTATCAGGCGGTAAAGCTCTTGTCTGCCGCTCGCCGCAGGGTAATGAATCTTGAAAATGAAAACCTGCGTCTGCAAAAGAAAATAGAAGAAATACGCATTGTAGACAGGGCAAAGCTGGTTCTTATTCAAGTGTTAAAGATGACGGAACCGCAGGCTCAGCATTACATTGAAAAGCAGAGTATGGACTTGCGTCAGAGCCGATTGGCTACGGCGGAAAATATTCTGCGTACTTATGAGGTTTAATGCTGAAAAAGCTCCCTAATTGACACTCTGTATAGAATTTTATATTATAGTTGCATTGACAAAGATGTCTGCATGACGCAATAGGAGTCTCTATTGTGCCTTGTGGACATCTTTTTTATTTTAAATACATTACAAGTAAGGGGTGTAAAGTATGTGTGGATTTGTAGGAGCTTTTGATTTAAAAAGCAGTGAAGACTTGCGTACACAGGTCATAAACATGTCAAAGAAAATTCGTCACCGAGGACCAGACTGGAGTGGTGTATACACTGGCGATAATGCTATTCTTTCTCATGAAAGACTTGCCATTGTTGACCCATTAAGCGGAAAGCAGCCTTTGATGAGCGAAGACGGAAAACTTATTCTTGCTGCAAACGGTGAAATATATAATCATCAGGATTTAAGAAAACAGCTCGAAGGCAAATATAAATTCCAGACTGGTAGTGACTGCGAGGTAATTCTTGCCCTGTACAAAGAAAAAGGTGTGAACTTTCTGGAAGATTTAAGCGGCATTTTTGCATTTGCTTTGTATGATACAGAAAAAGATGTGTATCTTGTTGCCCGAGATGAGATAGGTGTTATTCCTCTGTATCAGGGATGGGATAACGAAGGCCGTTACTATGTTGCAAGCGAATTAAAATCGCTCGAAGGAATTTGCAGCACAATAGAAGAGTTCCCTAACGGCTGCTATTATTACTCAAAAGATGAAAAGCCTGTAAGATGGTATCATCGTGCATGGGAATCTTATGACAGCGTAAAGGATAATGCTTGTGCTTGTGATGAAAAGGGTGCTGTTGTAAACGAAAGCGTAATAAAAGCTGTTCGTAACGGACTTGAAGATGCTGTACGTAAACAGCTTATGAGCGATGTTCCTTATGGTGTTTTGCTTTCTGGTGGATTGGATTCCAGCATTGTTGCTGCCGTTACTCAGAAATTTGCAAAAAAGCGTGTTGAAACTGGTAGCTTGCAGGATGCGTGGTGGCCACAGCTTCATAGCTTTGCTGTAGGTCTTGAAGGCTCTCCTGACTTAATTGCTGCTCAGAAAGCAGCTGCTTATATTGGTACAGTACATCATGAAGTTCATTTTACAATTCAGGAAGCTTTGGATGCTTTGCCAGATGTAATTTATCATATTGAAACTTATGACATTACAACTGTGCGTGCTAGTACGCCTATGTACTTGCTTGCACGTGCAATAAAAGCAATGGGAATTAAGATGGTCTTGAGCGGTGAAGGAAGTGATGAACTTTTCGGTGGCTACTTATATTTCCATAAAGCTCCTGATGCAAAAGAATTCCACGAAGAACTTGTTCGTAAGATGAGTAAGCTTCATCTTTATGACTGTTTGCGTGCAAATAAATCGCTTGCAGCTTGGGGTGTTGAAGGTCGTGTACCATTCCTTGATAAAGAATTTATTGATGTTGCAATGAATTTAAATCCTTTGGATAAGATGAGTATTAAGCTTCCTGACGGAAAGCAGAGAATGGAAAAATGGATTTTACGTAAAGCATTTGAGGATCTTCTTCCTGCAGACATCTGTTGGAGACAGAAAGAGCAGTTTAGTGATGGCGTAGGCTACAGCTGGATTGATACTCTTAAAGAAATGACTGCAAGCAAGATTTCTGATGCTCAGTTTGCACAGCGTGCAAAAAGGTTCCCTATTAATACTCCTGTAACAAAGGAAGAATACTATTACCGCGAATTGTATTCTCAGTTCTTCCCTGATGATAGTGCTGCTTTGACTGTTCCTCATGAAGCTGGAGTTGCCTGTTCTACTGCAAAGGCTTTGGAATGGGATGCTGCTTGGAAAAGCATGGATGAACCAAGTGGCCGAGCAATTGCGGGTGTTCATGCTGATGCATATAAAAACTAATATTTACTAAAATTATAAAAATAAGTATATAAAAAAGCCTCTTTTCTCATCTGGAAAGAGGCTTTATCTTTTTTCTTTCTTTTTTTTTATTTGGTGTTATACTTTAAAATATGAGAGTACTTATCTATTCCATGATACTGCTTGGTGTTATTATCATGGTGACAAATATTTACCGCTATATCCGCTTCATGAAGAATATGCGCGATGCGTTTCCTAAGGGAAAAAGCCGCAGCAGTGTGTGGAAAGATGTAGGTCTTATTCTGCTGGTGTTTTTTCTTTTGGGGTACATCTGTGTAGGCTTGTTTGGTGTTCCAGATTTGATGATTGCTGGAATTTTGTTTGGTGGTAGTATCTTTGTTGCAATTGTTCTGACTATTATGTTTGACCTTATAGAATCTATAAGGGATAACTGTCTTTCTGTTACGGAAGTTTTGATTGGTGTCATAGAAGCTCGTGATCCTAACCTTAACGGTCATAGCCGTTTTGTTCAAAACCTTACTATGCTTTTCTATGATTATCTTCCATCGGATATAAAAAAGAAAATTAATAGAATGACTCTTGAATATGCTGCCCTTATGCATGATGTTGGTAAGCTGGGAATTCCTGAAGAAGTTTTGAACAAGCCTGGAAAGCTTACTGATGAGGAATGGAAAATAATGAGACAGCATCCTGAAATTGGTGTAAAATTCCTAGAGCCTTTACATTCGTTTTCTTCTATTCGCCCGTGGATAAAGTATCATCATGAGCGTATTGATGGCAAAGGCTATTATGGTCTTTCGGAGCAGGACATTCCGTTGCCTTCAAAAGTGATTGCCGTAACAGATACATATTCTGCTATTGTAATGCGCCGTGCTTACAAAGAGCCAGAAACTCATGAGACTGCCATAAACATTATGCACGAAATTGCCGGAACTCAGCTTGATTCTGCTTTGGTAGATATATTCTGTAAAATCCCAAAAGATAAACTTATGGCTTGTGTTCCTCCTTCTCTTTTCAGCAATGGCGATGTGTAAGTATTGGGAAATCTTTTTGGAATGGTGGAAAATGTCGTTTTGGTGTGCAGTATTGACTAAAAATCGATTATTTTGATATAATCTAGCAACATTCGGGCCATTAGCTCAGTCGGTTAGAGCAGGGGACTCATAATCCCTTGGTCCTAGGTTCAAGTCCTAGATGGCCCATTAAGTAATGTTACTGCAAAGACGCAGGACTGTGAAATACCAGTCCTGCGTTTTTTATTTTAAATCTGTGATGAAACAGGAGGCTTTATGATTGAAATTGTAACAAGGGTTAACAATTTAGTGAACGGTATCGTTTGGGGAACGGTTGGAATTGCTCTTCTGCTTATAGCAGGCATTGTAATGACATGTGTCAACAGAGGATTTCAGTTTTTTAGATTTGGACATTGGATAAGTAAAACAATTGGAGCCATTTTTAGCGATTCTAATGTTACGGCTCATACTTCAAAAGAAAACAGAGCAATATCTCAGTTTCAGAGTCTTTGTACGGCAATGGCTGCTACTATAGGAACTGGAAACATTGTTGGTGTTGCAACGGCAATAATTCTTGGTGGTCCTGGAGCTATATTCTGGATGTGGCTTATGGCTATATTCGGAATGATGACAAACTATTCAGAAAATGTTCTTGGCATTTATTTCCGCCAGAAAGGAAAGAATGGCGACTGGCGTGGCGGAGCCATGTATTATCTAAAAGACGGACTTGGAAGCTATAAAGGAATGAAGCAGGTAGGAAAGATTCTTGCATTGGTTTTCAGTCTGTTCTGCCTTTTGGCAAGCTTTGGCATTGGAAACATGAGTCAGGTAAACTCTATTGCTGGAAACATGGAATCTGCATTCGGAATTGCTCCCTGGATTACAGGAATTTTCCTTGTAATAATTGCTGTCGTTGTTATTATCGGTGGACTTAAACGTGTTGCCAGCGTTGCTGAAAAACTTGTTCCATTTATGGCAGTCCTTTATATAATTGGAACTTCTATTGTTATTTTTGCACACATTGGAAATGTGCCAGCTGCTTTTGCTTCTATATTTAAGGGAGCTTTTGCTGTAAAGGCTGCTGGTGGCGGAATTACGGGTTATGGACTTAAAAAAGCTATAAGCTGGGGATTTAAGCGGGGTGCATTCAGTAATGAAGCTGGTCTTGGTTCTTCTGTAATGGTGCATTCAAGCTCCAATGTAAAGGAGCCTGTTCGCCAGGGAATGTGGGGAATTTTTGAAGTTTTTGCAGATACAATCATTGTATGTAGCCTTACAGCTATTGCTGTTCTTGCATCTGGTTGCGTAGACCTTGAAACTGGTAAGATGATTTCAGAAAATGCTGGGGCAGGACTTGTTGGTGAAGCTTTTAGTACAGTGTTTGGTGGCGGTGGCTCAAAGTTTATTGCAATTGCAATTCTTCTTTTTGCTTTCAGTACAGTATTGGGCTGGAGTCATTACGGGGCAACTGCATGGCAGTATATTTTTGGCGAAAAAACACAGTTTATTTATAAAGCTTTGTTTGTTGGTGTGATTTTCTTTGGTGCAACAATGAGCCTTTCTCTTGCCTGGGATTTGAGTGATACGTTTAACGGTCTTATGATGATTCCAAACCTTATTGGTGTGCTTTCATTAAGTCCGCTTGTTGCACGTATTACGCAGAACTATGTTGAAAGAATTATTAACGGCAAAGATATAGAGCCTATGCTTTCTGCTAATGATGGTAAGGAGTTAATATAACAAAATATTCTTTATATTGGCCGTTAATTTATAAAAACTCCTTGCAAAAAATGCAACAGTGTTAGAAAATAGAGGTATGAAAGAAGAAGCTGAGAAGGTATATGAACGTTTACAGTCTATGTATGAATTGATGCAGCAGACTGGTGGAACGGAAGATATTGAAAACGCAATCTTTGATTTTGAGAACTGTGTAACTGAAGAAGACTATGGCGAATGGCTTAAGAAGTACAGTTATTTTGTTTTTTAGAATAAGTAGGAGTAAAATCTATGGCTTGTTTTATTGTTCCAGCATTAGAAGCTGTTGTAACAACAATTGCAACAAAAGTACTTGAAAAAAGAGAATTAAGGCTAGAGAAAGGTTCTTTTTCAGTAAAACTCAAAAGATTGAATGGTCTGCTTTGGGGTGGATCAGCACTTCTTGCTTTTGAACATTTGTGGCACGGAGAAATTCAACCATTTTTTCCTTTTTTAACCGCTGTAGGTAATCCTGCTGATATGGAAGAAATGTTCCATGAAATGAAAACTGTTGGAGTTTCCATGGCAATACTTGTTACTGCTGTTTGGGGCATTATGACATTAGTTCTGGGAAAAATTGAAAAAAACAATACTTTGGATAGCAAAACATTAAAAGGGGAGACGGCGTAATAATGACATTACTGTTGACTTTAATGGCAGCCGTTATTACTACTGTAATATGGTATTCCAATGAAAATGCACGGTTTATGAAAGTTGGAACCCTGTGTTTCATGTTTTGGGGTGCATCTCTGATGTGGTTTGTTGATGCAGTGTTTGAGTATATGGAGCTTAGGGCTGAATATTTTAATGTTTCGGCTGGCGATATGCTGAACGATGCATTTTTAGGACTGTCAGTTATTGTACTTGCAATGATAATCTGGCTGGTTGTTTTGCTTGTAAAAGACCCAAAGCGGTTACTAAAGAAAGCTTAAGAATAAGAAGATAAAGAAAGGCATCTGCGCTATACGTTGTTGTATAGACAGATGCCTTTTTTATTTCTATAAGTTATTTATTTTTTTGTGTTTTTTGAAGCTTCCTTATACAAAGGATCTACTTTATCTGCAATAGTTGTAAGGTTCTTTATGCGGGAATCGTTAGAAGGATGTGTAGAAAGGATTTCTGGTACTGATGCATTAGAAAGTGCATTCATTTTATTCCATACATTGATGGCTTCGTGTGGATCATAACCTGCGCGAGCCATTAATTCTGTACCCATATTGTCTGCTTCTGTTTCACATTCTCTGCTGAATGGCAATGTTACGCCGTATTGCATTCCCAACGCAAGCACTGTCTGCCCTGTCTGGCTCAAACCAGCCACCTGAGAAACAACCGCAAGTCCTGTCTGCTGAATGTACTGTTTGCTGGACTGTTCACGACTGTGTTCCTTGAGTGCATGGGAAATCTCATGCCCCATGATTGCGGCAAGTTCTCCGTCTGTAAGGGACAGAGAATCTATAATTCCTGTGTATACAACAATTTTACCGCCAGGCATGCACCAGGCATTTACAGTGTCGTCTTTTATGACATTTACCTGCCAGTCCCAAGATTTTGCATCAGTTCGGAAAACTCCTGTCTGAGCAATAAGTCTCTGTGCTACATTCTGCACCCTGTTGTAGACATTTTTGTCTGTGTTCAAGGTTCCAGCATTCTTTGCTTCGTTCAAGACCTGTGCATACTGTTCATCTGCAGCGGCATTCATGTCTTTTTCGGACACGAGCAAAAGCTGTTCTCTGTCTGCTCCGACTGTACCGCCAGAAGTTGTGCTGGTTTTTCCAAAAAGTTTACTGAAAAATCCTTTTGCAAAAAGTGATGTTGGAAGCAATGCTACCAGTAATAATATTAAAATGTATCTGTTAAGTTTCATAGTATTTTCATATTATCAAAAAACATTAGTTTTACCAATCCCCTTTTTTTTCCCTTGTTTTTAGCTATATTTGCTTGTATAATAAAAAGGTATGTCTGATTTTATAAAACAGCACATTTCAAAATATCATTTACGTTATCTCTTTCTCTTTTTCGTGGCTATCGGTTTTTTTGTTGTTATAAAATCGAGACATTCACCACTTTATTTTAATTTGCCACAGGCTTCAAGTTGTAATACTGGCTGGTATTATTATGATGAAGAAGGAAATCAGCACTATATTCTTTCTCTTCCGACTGTAATTCCAGTTGGAAACTCACCAGTAACAAGAATTTATCACTTTTATGCTTCGGATTATCCTAAGGAAATATGTTTTTATACTCATCATCAAACAGCTATTTTTTCCTTAAACGGTAATATTCTTTATGAGTACAGTATAGATAGTAATCCACACTGGCTTGAAGATTATCGCTCATTTTTTCATATTGTAGAAATTCCTCCTGTTAAGCATGGAGAATTGTGTCTGTCTTTTACACCTGTAGGTAAAAAGTATGCAGGTGAATATGATAGCATTTATCTTGGTTCGTATCAGGAAATTCTTGTGAAGATCTTTCTTGAACACATGGATAAGATGTTTATTGGGCTCATGCTGATTGTAATAGGATTTATCTGTTTTTTCCTGAGCAGAATGTATAAACGTAATTTTTCTGAAGATAAGACACTTCTTCATTTGTGCTATATAAGTTTTTTATTTGGAATATGGCTTTTGGAAGAGTCAAAACTTCTTCAATTTTTAATTCCTAATCAGGGAATACACTGGTGTTTTGAATATCTTATTCAGCATTTTATATTGCTTGCTTCAATTATATTTGTTAAGGATATTCTTGTTCCGTCTAAGAAAAAGCTGTCAGATTTTTTTATAATCATAAGCCTTGCGGTGTCGTTGATTATAATTGCATTGCAGCTTACGGGAATTGTTCAGCTGTACAATTCTATGTTTGTTATTCAATTGTTCTCTGTCGGTTTTTGTGTATACATTACATATCTTGTTAATGTCGGAAACTTTTTTCACTCAAAGCAGCGTTTAAAGATTTTTAATTTTTTTATGACTTTGAGTGTCGGCGTGTTTGTTGTAATAATCATAGGGCACTTTAATAAATCGTATGGAAGCCTTTTCTTGAATTTAGGTGTTATCTTCATGTTTGTTTCGTTCCTGTTTATTGCAAACCAAAAGACATTAGATAAATACGAAGCTATACAGCAGGCAATGCTTTATCAGAAACTTGCATTCGTTGATTTTAATACTGGTGTTGCCAGCAAGACTGCCTGGTTCTCGCTTATTGAAAAATTTAATCCTGAAAAAGATAATATGATAAACTGTTGTCTGCTTTTGTTTGATATGAATAACTTGAAAAAACTGAATGATTCAAAAGGACATCTTTTTGGTGATAAAGTTATCAGTACCTTCTGTGAATGTCTTACAAAAGCTTTTTCCGATGACGGTACAGTTTTCCGTGTTGGTGGCGATGAGTTTATCTGTTTCTGCCGGCACAGCAATGAAGATGATATTGATGCTGCCCTTAAAAAGTTTAAGGCTCTTGAAGCAAACTATAAGGGAACTGAATTGGAATTTTCTTGTGCTTACGGTTTTGTATTCTTTACACCGCGTTCAAAGGAGGATTTTGCCGAAGCTCAGCAGCGGGCTGATGCCCTTATGTATGATATGAAGCGTTTAATGAAGGTTAGCAGAGAACTTGAGGATTAAAGTCTTTGCTTTCCCCTTCCCATTTTTTTGTTCCATTTTTTATTGCAATAATACTGTCACTCATCATCTTAGCTTCATCTAAATCATGTGTTACCATAATTGCCGTAAAACCAAGTTTCTGCTGCATGTTTTTAATTTCTTCTGCAAGATTTTTTCTTAAGTAAACATCAAGTGCACTTAAGGGTTCATCTAATAAAACTAGTTTTGGATGTACAATAAGAGTGCGTGCAAGGGAGACACGCTGAGCTTCCCCTCCGCTTAGAGTTTCTGGAAAACGTTTTGCAAACTCTTCCATTTTAAATATCTTCAAAAATTCTACTGCCTGTTTTCTGCTTTCTTTTTTGTTTACGCCTTTACAGCGTAGCCCGTAAGCTACATTATCCTGCACACTCATGTTTAAGAAGAGGGCACTGTCTTGAAAGCACATTCCACATTCTCTGGCACCAGGAGCAAGTTTTGTAATGTCTTTGCTGTCCAGTACGATTTTTGTTCCGTTACCATCGCTTTCTGTGAGCCCTGCAATAATCCGCAGTATTGTAGATTTTCCGCTACCACTGGGACCTACTATACTGACAAAAGAACCTTTATCTATAGAAAAAGAAATGTCCAGTGTAAAATTATTGTGCTGCTTAAAAAGATTTGTACATTGCAAGTAGCTCATATATTCCTCTTTGATTTTTTTTTCTTTGAAAGTGAAAATACTGTCATGCATAAAAGTCCCAGTATTAGTCCGCAGGCACAAGCTTCTGCAATGCGGTAACTTCCTGCCAGTCTGTAAGTGTAAAGTGCCAGAGTGTCAAATTTATAGATGGCAAGGACAAGGGGCAGTGTAGCATCTCCTGCACTTATGGCAAAACAAAATCCTAATGCACTTATAATGTTTTTTTTGCAATATGGAATGAGTACTGCAAAAATAATGTCTGTCCTGTGCTTTGAAAGCAAACGTGCTGCATCAATTGTTGTCTGAGGAATTGCATTGAGCGGGGCATACAGCTGACGGAATGCAAACGGTGCAGTAAGAGCTGACTGTGCAAGAATAAGATGAACTGGTGAACCTCTGTGTACGAGAATTATAATTCCTATTCCTGTAACAACGGAGGAAACTGCCATTGGAAGTAGCGGTACTGTAGTTAAGATCGTGGTTTGAATGAAATTATTTTTGTTTTGCTTTCTAAGGCGTAAAAAAACTGCATATACAAAGCCTGTTATGGTGCAGAGTATTGCGGAACATATTGCTGTAATACATGTATTTTTTAGTGCTGTGTAAAAGCTTTTTCTAGTAAATATTTTTTTCCAGGCTGAACCCGAAAAAGAGTTGATTGCAATGGAAAGCAGCGGCATAAGAAAAAACAATGCAATAATAGAAAAAAATAATATTGCAGGAGTAATTTCTTTTTTTGTAAGTCGTGTTTTTTGTGTCTTTTCTTCAGAAAGCGAAATGCCGTATCTGTGTGCAGTTTTTTGTTCTAAAAGACTGTAGGCGGCAAGTATTAGAAGTGCTGTAGAAGTTTCTATTGTTGCAAGAACTGCAACAGAATGAAAATTCAATATGCTTCTTCCTGCATGATAAATTGCAACTTCTAAGGTTGTTCCTCCAATTGTACCAAATAGTAGTACAATCATAAAAGAAAAAAAACTGTATATAAAAACAGGAATGCTTGCAGAAATGATTGAAGGCAGTAGTTGGAAAATTGTTATTGTTCTGAATATTCTCCAGCGTGATGCTCCGAGCATTGTTGCTGCTTCTGTCTGCGAGGTTGCTAAATTTTCCCATGAGTCAGAAACAGTTTTCATTATTAGTGGAAAGTTATAAAATCCTTGCGTAATTACGATGCCCCAGAAAGAATAAAGAAATGTCAACGGAGGGGGCTTTAGATTGAAGGCTGATATTAGAATTTTATTAATGTAGCCTGCCATTCCAAAGGTTGCTATGTAACCTAGTGCAATGATAAGCGGTGGAATGCAAAGCGGTACTGCTGAAAGAGAAGAAAGAACTTTGCAAATCCATATTTTTTTGTGCGAAAGAAAATAGGCGGCAGGAACTCCTGCAATAAGTGCAATGGCAACAGATGCAAAGGATTCTTTTAAGGTGTAGGCAATGATGTTTAATATTGCTTTAGTACTGTACGAAGAAGATTCCGTAATAGCAAATATACTTTCGAATAATGGAGCAATTGCTTGCCCAAGCGGAAGTATAAATGCTAAGGATACAATACAGAATAAAATAAGTGCCAGCAGGCAGAGACTGTATTGGACGGAATGCTTCATATTGTATTAGACGTTTACTGAGCAAATAATGACTGAATTGATTCTACGGCTTTTTCTGTTGCTTCAGTGTCTGTTATTAATGTTTTTTCTGGTATTGGAGCAGCTTTTTTATAGCTGTCTGGCAATTTGACATTCTTGTTTACTGGATACATCCACTGTGTTAAAGGAAGAATGCTCTGTGCTTCTTCTGAAATAAGATAATCCATAAAAGCTTTTGCACCTTCTGGATTTTGTGCTCCCTTCAAAAGACCGTAGCCTTCTACTTGCTGAACATGTCCTTCATTGAATATTAGGGCGACAAATCTATCATTGTCTTCATATTCTACATTATATGCAGGACTTGTTGTGTAGCTTATTACGAGCGGAGCTTCGCCGTTTAAGAACATACCCCAACCTTCGCTCCAGCCAGATGTCATGGAAAGAATGTTTGGCTGTAACTGTTTCCAATAGTCTGCATAGCCATTGCCGAATACTGAAACTGTCCAGGCAAGGAAGCCAAGTCCTGGTGTGGAGGTTCGTGGATCCATGAGGATGATTTTCTTTTTGTATATAGGATTTGCAAGTTCTTCGAGCGATTTTGGTGCTGGTACAGAACTTTGTGTGTCATAAATCAATGCAAAATGGCTGTAGTCAAAAGGAGTAAGTAATTTGTCGTTACCAAGTTCCTTAAAAAGATTTGCATCAATAATAGAAGAAGCATCTTTTGGTTCGTATCTTTCAAGAATACCAGATTTACGTGCCTGTGGAGCAAGATTGTTATCAATGCCAATGATTACATCTGCCTGTGGTGCTTCTTTTTCAAGTACCGCTCTATTGAATGCCTGAATGGAATCGCCGCAATCAATCAGTGTTAGCTTGTAGCCAGTTTTTGCTTCAAACTTTTTTGTAAGTTCTGGACCTGGTCCCCATTCAGCTGCGAAACTGTCATAAGTGTAAACGACAACTTCTTTTAATCTTTCAGGGGAAACATCTCTGACCGTTTGCTTTTTTGAGTTGCAGGATGTTAGTGTAAGAAGGCTTAATGCAAATAATGAAATGGTTTTATTAAATTTCATACATTCCTCCGCCGGTATTATCCGGATCAGGTTTAAAATTCCATACGGAATTTTTGCGGGTGTAATCTCAGGCTTTGTTTGACAAAACCACCCCGGTATGTCCCTTATACTATACTTATATCGTATTTTAGTCAAATGCCAAGAAACTCGGCTGCATTTTGATACGCTATTTTTTCTTTGTCAGCATCGGGAATTTCAAGCATAAGAAACTTTTCAATTTCAGCAGACTGGTCACACAGAGGAAAATCCGTTCCAAAGAAAATCTTTTCAGCTCCATAGTGCCGTATGAATTTTGCCGTCTTTTTTAAGCCCATAATGTACATTGAACTTGACATGTCAAAGTGAATGTTTTCTTTCCGAAGTAAATCGTAAGCCTGATCAAATACCTGCCATCCGCCAAAGTGAGCTGCTACAATCCTCAGCTTTGGAAACATTTTTATAAGTTTTTTCAGGCGGGGAGGATTGGACAAATCAGAATTTAAGTCACCACAGTGGAATAGTACAGGAATGCCCAGTTCTGAAAGGTATGTATATGCATCAAACAGACGGCTGTCATCAAGTGCAAAGCCTTGCTGGTTCGGATGAATTTTTATGCCTTTCATGCCAGTTTGTTTTATGAAGTTAATTTCTTCTATTAAATTGTCTTGTGCTGCATGAAGCGCACCAAAAGGAATTATCTGTTCGTATTGAGAAGCTTCCCTTATTATAAATTCATTAATTTTATGGACCTGTGTTTCTTTCATGGCTACAGGAAGTGCTACAAACTTTGAAATGCCAGCTGCCATTCCAAATACAAGAAGGTTTTCTGTACTGCCTGGCCATTCTGCATCCTTGCCAAAAGTTGTGCTTAAATATTCCGTAGCATGCAATACAATTTTTTCTGGATATATGTGTGTGTGAAAATCTATAAACTGCATTTACCACAGTATAATATATTTTTTGTTTTTTTAAAACAATTTTGCCGTTTCCTTGTGAAAATGTTTCAAAAGAAAACGGCAATTTTTTTTATTTTTTATAAACTGTTTATTTTAGTCCTGCAAGGCATCAAAACCTTCTTCTCCAGTTCTGACCTTTACAATTTTTTCTACATTGTATACGAAAATCTTTCCGTCTCCAATGTGACCTGTGTACAGAACTTTCTGTGCTGTTTCTACAACCAAATCAACAGGAATCTTAGAAACTACAGTTTCAATCTTAACCTTTGGAAGCAGTGTCATATCAAGAGGTACGCCACGATACTTTTCAGTCTTACCATGCTGTACGCCACAACCAAGAACATTTGTTACTGTCATACCAGTTAAACCAATGTCATTCAAAGCACTCTTGAGTTCTTCAAACTTAGCTTGTCTTGTAATAATAACAACCTTCTTGAAGGTAGCCTCACCACTTGCAGTCTTGTTAGGTGTGTACTTAGAATAATCTGCAACTGGTACTGCTGTCTGTACGCTTGCAGTCTGTCCAGAAATTTCTTCAACTTCTTTCTTTTCTTCACCAGTAAGAACTGTTGCAAAGCCTGCATAGCTTGATTCAATTCCGTGTTCAAGCTTATCAAGACCGATGATTTCTTCTTCGGCACTTGCACGAAGACCGTGTAACTTTTTAATCAGAGCAAAGGTGATTACCATTGTTACTGTTGTCCACAGAAGAATTACGAATTCTCCCAATGCCTGAACTCCAAGCTGATGGAATCCACCGCCGTAGAACAAACCGAGTGTTCCAGCTTCGCGACATGCTTGACCGCAGTTGAAAAGACCGCATGCAAGAGTACCCCAGATACCGTTTGCAAGGTGTACGGCAACTGCACCTACTGGGTCATCAATGTGAAGTTTCAAATCAAGAAGTTCAACAACAAGAACTACTATAATGCCAGCAACAATACCTATAATCAAAGCTCCAAGTGCATCTGTTGTAGCACAAGGTGCTGTAATTGCAACAAGACCTGCAAGTGAAGCATTCAATGTCATTGAAACATCTGGCTTACCATTTTTAACCCATGTAATAATCATTGTTTTAACACAAGCAACTGCAGGAGCAATTGTTGTTGTTGTGAATACTGCAGCAAGACCACCTACGCCAAGAAGCTGTGTACAAGCAGCACCGTTGAATCCGTACCATCCGAACCACAGGATAAAAGTTCCGAGTGCTCCAAGTGGCAGTGAGTGTCCTGGGAATGCATGAACTGCTGTAACTTTTCCGTCTTTATCGTAAGTGTATTTTCCAATTCTTGGACCAAGGAACATTGCACCAATTAAAGCTGCACATCCACCTACTGAGTGAATTGCTGCAGAACCTGCAAAGTCTGTAAATCCCATCTGAGCAAGCCAGCCAGAACCATTCCAAACCCAACCAGCTTCTATAGGATAAACTACTGCTGAAATGATTGCAGAATAGATACAATATGCACTGAACTTTGTTCTTTCTGCCATGGCTCCTGAAACAATTGTTGCAGCTGTTGCACAGAATACTAAGTTGAAGACAAAGCTTGACCAGTCAATGCTTTCAAAGTTTGTAAAAAGCTGTAAGTCTGGTCTTCCGATTATTCCAAACAAATAATTTTCGCTCATCATCAGACCGAAGCCAAGGAACATGAACATCGGAGTACCAATAGAAAAATCCATAAGGTTTTTCATAATGATGTTTCCGGCATTCTTTGCCCTTGTAAATCCCGTTTCTACCATTGCAAAGCCACACTGCATAAAGAATACCAGTGCAGCACCAATCAAGTACCATACACCCCACGTAGAGTCCATATATCCCTCCTGAAAATAAAAAAAGGTGCCACTTTTCCCTTATAAATGTTGTCCATGCGGACACGGAAAATAATGACACCTTTGTCAGAAATACGTCTGGTCAAGGCACGCTTCGCTCAAGGCCTTGACTCAGCCGTTTTTCGGGTTTCACAATTATAAACCCGAAATAAAAAAAGACGCCTTGAATAAATATTCAAGACGTCTTTGTCTATGTGCATATTATTGCAATTTTAAGAAAAATAGTCAATAGGGAAATTACTTTTTATCTAATTCTTTTGCAAGTTGTTTTATTTTGTACACATTTTGTAATAGTGCGTACTTTAGCAAAGCGATAATGTACACTGTTCGAAATGAGTAGTGTACACTGTCGTAAGTGA
Organism: uncultured Treponema sp.; assembly: GCA_947166545.1. GTDB lineage: Bacteria > Spirochaetota > Spirochaetia > Treponematales > Treponemataceae > Treponema_D. The sequence goes on from CAMVEQ010000001.1 coordinate 60,732, forward strand.
ATAGTGTACACTGTCGGGAATGAATAGAGTACACTATCCGAAAAGTGTAGAGTACACTACACGAAATGTGTAATGTACATTACACTAAATGAAAAGTTCTGTAATATGGGATTATATCTGGCGGAAGGAGATTTTCAGAAGAAAAAATGCGATTTACAATATCTGTTTTTAAAAGAATTGAAAAGTTGCTTCTGATCAATATTCTAGGAGTACTGGAAGCTTTAAAGAATAAAAAAATAACAATTAATGAAAGTGAAGCAATGATTTTTACCCCTTATACTTTTATAACATTGAAAAAAAGGGGTGTTGATAAAAAAATAATTGACATTATCCAAGAGGGCTGTGAACTGGAGGATGTTGAATCTTTATGTCCAGACAAATTAGATGATACTATTGAAAAATTGAGACAAAGGACCTTGACCCTATTGGATGAGTATGAAGAAGACAATAAACAACGCTGGGTTCAAATTGATGATGAAAGATAATTATTTTGCTTTTTTGCAGATGATGCGCAGTTATGAGGACAGGCACATAGGCTTGTTTTGTTAGGAAGGAAATGATACCTATTAGTGAATCAGAAAGTCTTTACATTGGAATGATGTATACAGATGTAGTTAATCTTATTGGAAATGAAAATATTTGCGGAATAAAAGATATGAACAACGGGTACAAATGGTTGGATGTATGGATAATTCCATTTAGTAATCGTATATCAGCCCATTTGGGTTTTTATAAAGATAAACTTGAAATGGTTCTTATATATCCACAAATAAATGATTCTTCTGAAACAAGAAGTTGGAATGATGCAAATGAAAAAAATATGAATAAAGATTATAAGGTATGCAAAAAATGGTTTTCAAAATATAAAAAGCATCTTCCGCATTCAACAGAAGTTTTTAAGGATATAAGAAATTGGGAAGCAGGAATATGCATCCGATAAGATTAAAGTTTGACAACCCGCAATTTTTTGGAGGGTGTCAAACAATAAATCGGGGAAAATCTAAAAATGTACTTTGATTTTGAACTTATAAAAAGCTTTCTCGAAGATTATGATATAAGGGGTGAGATAGCTGATAATGTATTGACCGCCCATCTTGATGATACCACTTGCTTATATTTTTATAATTCCGAGAATGAAATAGATGATTTATTTACCTTCGGAGAGCCTTGGCATCATCATCCTAACGATATTCTTTTTTTTGATAAAGATGGCTACCATAGTGAATTTTCTTATTTAGACTTTCTTGAAGAAATGGTGAATGGGAAAATTTTACTTTGCTTCGATTATATAAATGGGAAATTGCATGATATTTATCCATTGCATATAGATTATATCAATGGTGATGATTTTGAATTGATTGCAAATGAAGAATTAAGAATACGAAGATTAAACTTTGTAAAAAAATAAGCATACAAGAAGTTCAAAGCTGACAAATTATTCGATCAGGTTTTCAGTTCTGGGAATCTTTTTGTTTGCCAACCCGCAATTTTTGTAGTCGTCAAGCTAAACAAAAACCCCTCAGGGAAGAAAAAATCAATCTTTCCTGCGGGGTTTTGTGTTTTTGCAGTATTAAGTGCTATTTACTTTGAGAACTTGCCATTTCTGCCGCCAGTTCCTCAATCTTTTCAATCGGCAACTCAACTCCTTTAGCAATCTGCTCATGAGTCAGAACATTCATTGCAAGCAGATTTCTGGCATTTGTAATTTTAGTTGCATTTATGCCCTGTTTTGCTCCGATGCTAATACCTTCTTTTCTGCCGATTTTAATGCCACGTTCCTCTGCGTTGGCAAGTCCGCTTCTTATGTCTCGTTCCTGACCTTCAATTTTGCCCTGTATTATCCAGTTCCAGCGTTCATCGCTCAGTGCATTTAGCATGACTTCTGCTTTCATTATGCCCTCCTCAGATTTTGCAATGCGGTCAATTATACTTTTCTTTTTCGGATTATCTGCTTCCTGTAAAAATTTACCCCATTTTATTGCAGTTGGCAAGGCTTCTATGTCCGTTTTGTCATTAATCGGTGGCAGTTTTGGCAGCTCCATAAAGATTACGTTTATTATGCCAGGAAGTTTTGCACCGTCATTAGTATCTGTCAGTGTGTAATGATGGATTGGGGCTTTATTATTTTTGTCAAATGTAAAATTCATTACTGTAATCTGGTACGATTTCGGCATGTCCTTCCAGTTTTCTCCGCACAGGCGGTTTGAACTTACAAGCCTTGCTGCATAGTATTCAGCACGGTTTCCAAAATCGCAGTCTTTGTCTAAGCCTTGCATCTCTACCTGCGCGGTTGTGCCATCTCCCAGAACACAGTTGATGTCGTAGCTTATGCCCTTTTCTCCGTCAAACTGTATTGCTGGCTCGTTTTCTTTTACGGTGACTTTCGTGATAGTCTCTCCAATCATTGCAGAAAGGAAGGATTTCAGTGCAATCCGTGATTCTTCCCTGTCTTGTGTAAAGATGGACTTGAAGTTTCTGTCGATGCGAGGATTTAGTAAAGGTTTAATTTTTTTTTGTATTTTTTTCATTTCAATTACTCCTTACATAAGTAATTGCTCTAGATCCATCATTTTTTTCACTTTTTTGGGAAAAAAAATGAAAAATCTTTCTTATTGAGTAAATGCCTGTAATTCAGTAAAATACTAGACTTATGGAAAACTCTAAGAGAACGGTAACCTGCGGAGACCTTCGTGCCTCTGATGTAGGCAAAACCGTAGTATTGAATGGATGGGTCAGTCGCTCCCGAAACTTGGGAGGACTAAATTTTATAAGTCTCCGCGACCGTTACGGCATAACACAGGTTGTGGTTGGTGATAATGCCTCTGAAGACACAAAAAAGATTGCTTCATCGCTTAAAAGCGAATATTGTATTGCTGTTGAAGGTGTTGTAATTGCTCGTAGCGAAAAAGACATCAACAAAGACATGGCAACTGGTGAAATTGAAGTTGAAGCAAAAGAAATTGAAATCTTTACAACTTCACAGGAACTTCCATTTTCTATAGAAGAAGTTCGCCAGAAAGACGGCTCAATTGTTCTTCCAAATGAAGATTTGCGTTTGAAGTACCGTTACCTTGACTTGCGTCGTGCTCCAATGCAACAGAACATCATTCTGCGTTCTAATGTAACTTTTGCAACACGCGAATACCTTACTTCAAAAGGCTTTCTTGAAATTGAAACACCTACATTCATAAAGTCAACTCCAGAAGGTGCACGTGATTACCTTGTTCCTAGCCGTGTTCATCCTGGAAAATTCTATTCATTGCCACAAAGTCCGCAGCTGTACAAGCAGCTTTTGATGGTATCGGGCTTTGACAAGTATTTCCAGATTGCACGCTGCTATCGTGATGAAGATGCACGCGGAGACCGTCAGCCTGAATTTACTCAGATTGATATGGAGCTTTCATTTACAAACCGTGAAGAAGTTCTTGAAACTACAGAAGGCATGATGGCTCATATCTTTAAAAAGACAATGAACTATGACCTGCCTGCACACTTTGACCGCATTACCTGGGATGATGCATTTGATCTGTATGGAAGCGACAAGCCAGACTTGCGCTTTGACTTGAAAATGCAGGATGCTTCGTTCATGGCAGGATTAAGTGACTTTGCTGCATTCAAAGCTGGTGCTGAAAATGCAGATAGCAATATTCCACGCCACAAGCGTTCTGGCTTAAAGGCTCTTGTTGTAAAGAATGTTGCAGACAAGTACAGCCGCAAGATGATAGAAGCTCTTGAATCTGTTGCAAAGATTAATCATGCAAAAGGCCTTGCCTGGATGAAGGTAAATGCAGAAGGCAAATTTGAAGGCGGCATCAGCAAGTTCTATGCTGGAAAAGAAGATGAAGTCTGTTCAAAGCTTGGTGCAGAAAAGAATGACCTTCTTTTGTTTGTAAGCGATGAAAAATGGCAGGTTGCATGTGTTGCACTTGGTGCAGTACGTAAACAGCTTGGTAAAGATTTGAATCTTTACAATCCAAAAGATGAATTCCACTTTGCATGGATTATTGACTTTCCATATTTTGCATGGAATGAAGAAGAAAATCACTGGGAAACAGAACATCACATGTTTACCCTTCCTCAGAAAAAATACTGGGATACATTGGAATCTGATCCAGGTAGCGTAAAGGGCGACCTTTATGACCTTGTATTAAACGGATATGAATTGGCTTCTGGTTCTATGCGTATTAATGATCCTGCTTTGCAGCAGAGAATCTTTAAGATTGTAGGTTACTCTAATGAGCGTGCAGAAAAGGCATTCGGCTTCTTGGTTCAGGCATTTAAGTTTGGCGCTCCTCCTCATGGTGGCATTGCTCCTGGACTTGACCGTCTTGTAATGCTTATGCGTCATGAAGAATCTATTCATGAGGTAATAGCATTCCCTAAGAATAATCTTGCTGCAAGCCCAATGGATGACTGTCCAAGCTTTGTAGATGATCAGCAGTTGAAAGACTTGCATATTGTCTGCACGGAAAAAGAAGCTTAAGACCTGTTGGTGTAATGAAGCATATTTGGCTGGAAAAAGAGAATATATACCGTAGCATTGCAGATTTTATATTTGGCATTGTCATGGGCATGCTGGCAGCATTATGCCTGTGCATTGGCAATAATATTATGTTGTTTGCATTGTTTTTAGTGTTTGCGGTATTATTGTTTTTTTCCGGCTTAATGGAATTTAAAACTGATATTGCATATAATAATGAACGCATGAATGTGCGTAATGTGTTTTCTTTTTATTCTATTGTATTTAAAGATGTCCGTAAAATAGAACGGATATATATTCGTACTCTGCGTACTGGGCACTGGCGCTGGTATGTTGTTACTGACAATGAAAGAATATCCGTGCCTTTTCCTAACTCAATTGAAAATGAAGCCCTTCATGATTTGTTTGAAAACATGAAGGCTGCAAATCCTGACATAAAATGGAGCATTCCTGTATGAAATTAAATATATGGCGTTTAAGTTTTCCTGCGTTGTTTTTTGTTTTGGGTTTATTGTCTGGCTGCAAAAAGCCTGCTGTAGAACCTCGCATGGAAGAAGTCATTGGTACAGTTTGCTCCGTTAATGCTTTTAAAGATGGCACGGAAGAATTGTATGACTGCATCTTTACTCGCCTAAGGGAAATTGATGCTTTGTTTAATGTAAACCGGGCAGATTCCCTTATTACAAAAGTTAATGAAGCTGCTGGTAAAAATGCTGTTACTGTTAATTCTGATTTTCTTTTTGTATTGAATACGGCTTTGCATTATGCAGAACTTTCGGATGGTGCTTTTGATCCTACAATTGGGCCGTTGGTAAAGTTGTGGGGCATTAATACAGACCATGCGAGAGTTCCGTCTGAAAAAGAAATTACTGATGTTCTTAAATTTGTTGATTGGAAAAATGTTGTTGTAGAAGAAGCTGGACAGAGTTCAGTTTTTTTAACACAACAAGGCATGTCTTTAGATTTAGGAGGAATTGCAAAAGGTTTTGCGGCAGATGAAATTACAAACATTCTTAAACGTTTTAAAGTAAAACGAGCGATTGTAGATTTAGGTGGCAACATTTGTGTTTTTGGTAAAAAAGGAAAAGGCGAGGTGTGGAATATTGGAATAAAAAATCCGTTTGATTCTCAAAGAGCACCAGCCCTTGTGCTTTCACAGGATGATAGTGCGACTGTTGTTACAAGTGGTGTTTATGAACGTTTTTTTGAAAAAGACGGAGTGCGTTATCATCATATTTTTGATGTAAAAACTGGGAAACCTGCACAGCGAGACTGGAGCAGTGTAACTATTGTAGCTCCATCAACTCATTCTGTGGATGCAGACGCATTAAGTACAATTGGTTTTATTGTGGGCTTTGAAAAATTTTCTCAGATTATTGATGTTCCTGTCATATTCATAAACAATGACGCTAGCATTGAAGCTTCTGCCAGTCTTAACGGAAAACTCCGTGTTTATGACTGGCAGACAAAAGACATAATATTTAAATGATTAGAGTTTCACTAAATAAACTTTCCTAATTCCTGACGCACGACAGTATTTGTCTTTATTCCGACAATGTAACTTCCTGTCATTGCTGTAAGTGCATCAAATGCTGCTGCAAATGCACTCAGGATTGGAGCTGCATCTCTAAGCAGCAGATATCCTGATTCATATCCCTTTCCGTACATTATGCACAGAATTGTAATTGCAAGGTATGGTCCTCCTCTGGAATGTTCACCAAGTACAAATGAAATAAGGAAAGACATAAGTCCTATCCATATAATCGATGATATTTTTATTTCCAGTAAAGAATAAGTTGTGAGTACTACAATAAAGCATACAGAAACAACTAAAGCTGCTCCGCCTCTTGCAAAAATGGAGAACAGTGGGAAAGTAACTGCGTTTACTCTGTGACGGATGCCAAGACTTTCTTTTCCATGACGTATCAGCAAAGGAAGAGTTACGTTTGTGTCTCCGCTGAAAAATGCGAGCAAGGTTGGTGCAATGCTTGCGAAAAGAACACGGTAAGGATGGGTGTCGTGACAAACAAATCTTATGATAAGTGGATAAATAATCAAGGCTGTTATTGCAAGTAAAACTCCCAAAAGCATGAACAGCGGGGTAAATACGTGCAATGATTGCAATGCAATAAATGTTAATGCCCATCTGCAAGTGAAGGCAATCATTCCTATTGCAAGAAGTTCCATGCAGAAGCTCATGACAATGTAACAGACTTTGCTGATTGAAGTAAAGAAAGTCATTGCAGCTTTAGAGGAGCTTTGGTCATCGGCGGCACCAGCACCAGCAAGACCACCGAATATAAAGCATGGCAAAAGGAAGCTGTCATTTAAAAGTGAAGAAAATCCAGAATAAGGGAAAAGCTTGAACAGCATTGATTTTAAATCCAAAGCTGGAATTTCATTTATTTTTTCTATTGTCATAGGAATTCTTGGGAGCTTGATTATGAGGGCAGAACCAAGACCTAGCACTACAAGCAATGCAGAAGAAATGATTATTGTAAGAAATATCCAGAATCCTGTTTTGAGCATGAGACGCTGATCACGTAATTTAAAACATGCTGTTGTAATAGAAAAGAACAGAAGCGGTATGAGTGCATAGCGACCGAATCTGATAATAAATTCAACGAAAAAATCAAGTACAGCTTGAGCCTGATTACTTTGAGGTGGAATAATAAGGGCAACTGCTGCTCCTAAAATTGCACCGATTAAATATTTTAGCCAGAGTTTCATAGGTACAAAGTATATCATTGTAAGACTTGTTTGCAAAGTATAAAGAGTGTGATATAATCTACAATATGGCTAAAACGGCACTTATCGCAGGAAAGGAAATGCCAGCCGGAAGCAAATTTGCAGACGGATTTTCTATGGCAGGACGCAATATATCAATTACAGGTCCAGAAATTGAAAAACATGAAGAAGAGGACGATTCCGATAAAATTCAACAGATAAGCGAAGCTTCTGGAATTTCAATCGTAGAATGGAACAAAACATCTCCTATATCATCAAGAACTATTATTCTGGCAACAGAAAGCATGTTTGGCAGAATGGATGAAGCAATTCTGTTTTTTGATGAAGAATGGTATGCATCTCTTGAACAGCGCATGAATACACAGGAATGTATAAGGGGCTGTGATGAACTTATTCTTCCATATCAAAGCCTTGCTCTTGAAGTTATTTCTCGCTTTGAAATGAAAAACTCGGAAATGAAACCTGGAAGTCTTGTATTCTTAATAAAAGAAACTCCAAGCAATGCCGATACATTGCGTTCTCCTGCTGTACGGAACGGCATAAGTTCAATAGCATCTCCTGTTGTGGCATCTGCCGCCGCAGCTTTTATGACTTTTGCAGAAAATATTGCAGCTTTGTACGGGAATCAGCCTTATATCAATATTTATCTTGTAAGGGGTGATAATTCTATTGATGTTTCTGCAAGCGATGTAGAGTTTGGCAAATGGCTTGGAAATTACATAGACAGTACGGAAGAGTCTGGTGTGCCTATTGATGCAAAAAAGTCATTAAGCTGGATAAAAGCTGGTTCAAAGATTTCTGCCAGAAAGATTTCATTACCTTTTGGGAAAAAATAATATGATTTTAGATGCTTCATTTGTTAGAGAATGTTTTATAAAGTTTTTTTTGAGTGTTATTGCTGGAATTATCATGGGAGTGGAACGGAAGTCCCGCAATCAGTTTGTAGGAATGAGAACTCTTGTTCTTATAAGTGTCTCTTCTGCTTTATGGGCTGTTATTTCTTATTCATTGACTGAAATTCAGACTTCTAAGGGATTCGATGGCGGAGATCCTACCCGAGTTATTGCTGGTGTTGTAAGTGGCATTGGCTTTTTGGGTGGTGGTGCAATTTTGCATCAGGGCTTAAATGTAAAAGGCCTTACTTCGGCTGCAATAGTTTGGACAACATCTGCAATTGGAACTGCTATAGGTGTCGGTTTGTATATTGAAGCTGCCTTTATTCTTGTTGTTGCTGTATTCCTTCTTGTTGCCCTTGAAAAAGTCGAAGAAAAATTCTTTCCAGCGGCAAAGAGTAAAACTCTTCATATTGTATATGATAATGAGGATGTGGATTTGGAAAAGATAAAACAAGCCATTGAACGCTATGGTTTTATTGTAAAAGACTTGAACATGAGCCGCATTATGGCAAGCAATCAGATTATTTTGCGTTATATAGTAAAATCTCCAAGTAAAGATGACTTTACAGATGTAATTAATGAATTAAAAAAGATTTCAGCGCTTAGTGAATTTTCTGTTACAGATTAAAATATAATTGTATGCAATTTAATTTGTAAAAATCTATTGACATAAACCTGAATGCACTGTATAAATAAATTGTACACAATTCAATTGTAACAGGAGCAGTTTATGTCAGAACTTTATGATGTTGCCATAATAGGTACAGGTCCAGCAGGAGTATCTGCTGCCATCACCCTTAAAATCAGAAACAAGAACATAATTCTTTTTGGCAGTGCAAATTTAAGTACAAAAGTTGAAAAGGCTCATGAAATAAACAACTATCCTGGTTTGCCTGCAATAAAAGGAACCGATTTACAGGCAAAACTTCTAGAACATCTTAAACAGATGGATATTAGCATTACAGAGAAATCCATAACATCCATTTACCCAATGGGAACCCATTTCAGCATGATTTCAAACAAAAATGAAATCTTTGAAGCAAAATCTGTAATTCTTGCTACAGGTGTAAACTTCGGTAAGCCTTACGCTGGCGAAATAGAATTTCTTGGACGCGGAGTAAGTTATTGTGCAACTTGTGATGCACCTCTCTATAAAGGAAAAAATGTGGCTGTAATTGCTGCAAGTCCAAAAGAAGAAGAGGAAGCTGCATTCCTTGCTGAAGTTGCACAAAGTGTTGTTTACATTCCTTTGTATAAGGAAGAAATTGTTTTTCCTGAAGCTGCAGCACAGAAAATAAAAATAGTACATGATATGCCGGTTTCTATTCTGGGCGAAAAGAAAGTTCAGAAACTTGTCCTGAAAAATCAGGAAATTGAAACCGACGGAATCTTTATTCTTAGAGACAGTGTTTCTCCTTCGCAGCTTATTCAAGGCATTGCAATGGATGAAAATCATGTTTCTGTAAACCGTAAGATGGAATGTAGCATTCCTGGAGTGTTTGCTTGTGGGGATATTGCGGGTGCACCGTATCAATATATAAAATCTGCAGGAGAAGGCAATGTCGCGGCGCTTTCGGCTGTAAGTTATCTTTCAACATTAGGGGGCAATAAATGAGCATTTATGACTTCAAATTCAATTCAAGAACAGGTGAAGAACTTTCTATGTCAGATTTCAAGGGAAAGGTTCTTCTGATTGTAAACACAGCTACAGCTTGTGGTTTTACACCTCAGTACGAGGAATTGCAGAAAATCTATGAAGAAAATCATGATAAAGGTCTTGAAATTCTTGACTTTCCATGTAATCAGTTTGGAAATCAGGCTCCTGGCGATAATGAAGAAATTCATACCTTCTGCAAAGGTCGCTTTGGTATTACCTTCCCTCAGTTTGGTAAGATTGATGTAAATGGCGAAAATGCAATTCCTTTGTATAAATGGCTTACATCAAACACAACCTTTGAAGGCTTTGGTACAAGTAAAGCTGGTCTTGCAATGGCAGCTTTCTTAAAGCTTAAGGACTGGGACTATAAAAAGTCTGGCGATATAAAATGGAACTTTACAAAATTCCTGATTGACCGTGAAGGAAACATTGTAAAGCGTTTTGAGCCAACGGCCGATTTGAATGATATGAAATCTGAAATAGAAAAACTACTGTAAAGGAAGTGAATGAAATGTCCGGAAACTATGACAGTCTTCGTCTTGAAAATCAGTTATGCTTTCCTCTGTATGCATGCTCAAAGGAAATTGTCCGACGTTATAAACCTTTTCTAGATGAAATAGATTTAACGTACACCCAGTACATTACAATGATGGTGCTTTGGGAAACTCCAGAAATGAATGTTAAGGAACTTGGTGAAAAACTTTTTCTTGACTCTGGAACTCTAACACCTGTGTTGAAAAAACTGGAAGCAAAGGAATATATTTCAAGGGAACGCTCAAAGGAAGATGAGAGAAATCTCATTGTAAGGATAACGGAAAAAGGTGAAGCCTTAAAAGATCGGGCATGTTCAATTCCTGATAGAATGGCATCCTGCTTTTCTATAGAAAAAGAAGATGCCATTGCTCTGAAAAGAATTCTGGACAAGCTGATGTTTCAGTTTGCCCAGAACGAAATTATAGGACAATAATAAAAAAAGACCGCTACTTCTTTGTAGCGGTCTCTCTGCCCGTGGGCAGAAAAACAAACTCTTTCCGCGGTAAGAGTTGCTTCCATTTTAGGTCCTACAATTTAGTACCGATTATTGCCTGCATTTCAATTTCTACAAGCTGAGTAGGACGATTAAGTTCTTTAATTCCAAGCCAGGTACAGCAAGGACGGCTTTCTTTAAAGAACTCAGAGTATGCCTTTGTAATTTCTCCATTATATGAAGAACTCGTAGCATAAATATTTACCTTTACAACTTCTTCCTTTTTTACATTATTTTCTTCAAGAAGTTTTACAAGTTTTGTAAATATGTATTTTGCCTGTTCATAAGGGCTGCCTTCTCCATAAACAGTACCTTCTGGTGTTACAGCTGTAGTACCAGAAACATAAACGAATGGTCCTGAAATTACAATACGAGAATATCCTGCAACATCCTCAAAGGCTGCTCCACCATGAATGTTTTTACGTTTGAAATCCATTTCGAATCCTCCGTGTTTGTTTAATCTTGATAACAGTTTATGTAGGAGATTAAAATGTTTCTTGAAAAAATCAGACACCTACAAAATTTCTTAAAATATTTGAATGTCCGATTTCTTCAATAAAATATATTGCACTAATGTTGTAAATAGGCTATAGTGCAAAATAGTTTAATGCAAAGGGGCAGAATAGAAAGATGTATGATTTTACGTCTTTCTATTCTGCCCCTTTCTTTTTTATGCAATACAGAAAAGGAGGTTTCGCCATGATACGTTTTTGCCAACCATTTTTTTGCGAAGGTGTAAGACATTACGTACAGAAGGAAGTTCAACATCCCTTCCATCTCATGTTTTCAGAATTTGTAATTCAATCTGTGATTGATCGAAATGCCGATCCCCTTTTTATGAAATGCATTCCTGATGGATGTGTTACAGTTTTGTTTATAAAGAGTTCAGGAACTTATAAGATAGAACTTATTGGAACCCCGCTTTCTGCAAAGGCTCTTATTGTATATCCTGATGCATTGTATTTTGCTGTCAGGCTTGAACCTGGATTAAGTTTCCCTTATTCTCGCATTTCAAATGCAAGGATAAACACTCGTGACATAACGGATACTGAAATTTTTCTACCTCTTCTTAGTGGTGACATGAAGGAACTTACAGAAAAACTTTTTGCGGCATCGTCCTTTGAAGAGCGAATTGATATTTTTAACAACTACATTTCTCTTTTTGACAGAAGTGAACTTATGGCAAAGGAACACCTATGCGATATGCTCATGCAAATTTACAATGCAAAGGGAAATGTTGAAATAAGTGATATTGCAGATAAGGTCTGTTATTCTGAACGACATTTTTCTCGGATTTTTGCCGAAAGTCTTGGATATTCACCAAAAACTTTTGCTCGGATTGTAAGATTCCAGCATGTACTGTTTCAGATATTAATGAATGGCAATGTAAATATTTCTGATATGATTGCTTCGCTAAATTATTCTGATCAGGCCCATTTCCAACGAGAATTCAAGGAATTTACAACTCTTACACCAAGACAGTTTATTCAGTTTGCAAAGAAAAATACTTCACGTGAAAGGTGTTTGACTTGCACTGGACATTGTGGTAAGTGCCATGAATGACAATCTGTTAAAGGTATATTCATTTCTTATGCATAAATCCATTCCCTTTAAGCGTTACTGCCATGCCAGTTGTACGACAGATTCAGAATGGATGGCAAGTCTTAAGAAAATGAATGTACCATGTTCTTTTGTTCATACCTCTATTTTTTCATTACCCGATGAAAACTTTCTGTGCTTTCTGCAGGAACTTTCAGAATCAAAGGAAAATTCTTCTGAGATATTGTTACAGAAAGCAGAGCCTGTTCCTATATTGCATAAAGAAAAAATCTTTCAAAGATTTGACTGTAATGAAAATACTCTAAGCCCTCTTGCATTTGTGCTTGACCTTCAAAATGAATTTTCAGTTACATTTTCAGATTCTCTAAGAGAAAGTGAATACCTTTGTTTTCCCTGCATAGATGATACTGAAAGCATCATAATGTCTTATTCTGATTTTCTGGAATATTTTATTCCTGCAACTGGTATAAAAATTATTCAATAATTTTTATACACGTCCGTTTTCTTCAATAATCAATTTCAAAAAAATGCAATCCTTTTCTTAAGATCAAATCGCAAGGAGGTGTTACCATGCGGATTGAAGAACACCCCATCCTGGGATGTTATGAAAAAGGAAATGAAGTTCACTTTACTTTTGATGGTAAAGATTTGACGGGATTTGCAGGGGAATCAATTGCTGCTGCATTAAAAGCAAACGGAATAATGATTCACCGTTATACAAGCAAAAATCATAAGCCAAGAGGAATCTTCTGTGCAATCGGTCGCTGTACCGACTGTGTAATGATTGTAAACGGTAAGCCTAATGTCCGTACATGCATAACTCAGTTGGAAGAGGGAATGACTGTTCAGACTCAGTATGGTGTTTTGCCTAAGCAGGAGGATTAAAGTGAAAAGACATGAGTTGATAGTTATAGGCGCTGGTCCTGCTGGTTTGAGTGCTGCAATAGAAGCTAAGAAGAATGGTATGGACGTAATTGTGTTTGACGAAAACAGTCGTCCAGGCGGACAACTCTTTAAGCAGATACATAAGTTTTTTGGAAGTAAGGAACATCATGCAAAGGAACGCGGCTTTATGATTGGCCGTTCCCTTCTTGCAGAAGCAGAATCTCTCGGTGTCAGGGTAGAACTTAACGCTACTGTAATGGGTATTTATGAAAATAAAGAAGTCACCGTAAAGATGGAAAACGAAGTTCATCATTATAAAGGAGACTACATCATAATTGCAACTGGCGCTGCTGAAAATATGATTCCGTTCAAAGGTTGGGATACACCGGGTGTAATAGGAGCTGGTGCTGCTCAGGCTTTGATGAATTTGCAGGGAGTTCAGCCGGGTAGTAAAGTTCTTATGGTAGGAAGTGGAAACGTAGGTCTTGTTGTTAGCTTTCAACTTTTGCAGGCTGACTGTAAGATTGCTGCAATCATAGATGCTGCTCCTCGTGTTGGTGGATACGGTGTTCATGCTTCTAAGGTTGCACGTACTGGGGTTCCATTCTATCTTTCTCATACTGTTGTTGAGGCAAAGGGCGGTGATCATGTTACCAGTGCAGTTATTGCAGAAGTTGACAGTCATTTTAAGCCTATTCCTGGAACAGAAAAAGAACTAGATGTTGACACTATTTGTATTGCAGTTGGATTAAGTCCTATGAGCCAGCTTGCAAGTAATGCAACATGTAAGATGGCTCTTATTCCTCAGAAGGGAGGTAATGTTGCTGTTCTCAATGAATATGGAGAAACTTCCGTTTCGGGAATTTATTGTGCTGGAGATGTTGCAGGAATTGAAGAAGCAAGTTCTGCAATGATTCAGGGAAAAAATGTTGCAAGCCATGTATGCTTTAGGGCTGGATATATAGATGAAGACAGTTTCCATACAAAATATCACGGATTTCAAGCAGCTCTCGGAGAACTGCGACAGGGAATGTTTGCACCTAAGAACAAAGGACGCAATGACTGGACAACAACTGACGAAGGCTATCCTATTTCTAATAGTCTTTTGCAGCATGGTTTTGTAACAGAAGAAGAATTAAAGCAGTTTCCTGCAGCCTGTTATGAAAAGGAAGGTGTTCATCCTGTAATTGAATGTACACAGAACATTCCATGTAATCCTTGTCAAGAAGCATGTAAGTTTGGTTGCATTATGGTTGGCGCTAACATTACTAAAATTCCTGCAATAGACACTGCAAAGAAATGTACGGGATGCGGAATGTGTGTTGCAACTTGTTCTGGTCAGTCAATTTTTCTTGTTAACAAGAACTTTGAACCAGACTATGCAAGTGTTGCATTCCCTTATGAATTTCTTCCAATGCTTAAGAAGGGTGATAAGGGAAAGGCTCTTGACAGAAGCGGTAAGGCTGTTTGTGATGCAGAAATTGTAGATGTAAAAGTCAGTCCTGTAATGGATAAGACTGCTGTTGTAACAATGAAGGTGCCTTTACAGTTTGTGGACAGTGCACGTTTCTTTAAGGCTGTCTAAGGAGGATGCAGATGCAGAAACTTATTCGTATCAAAAAGTCGGAGCCGTTTAAGGAATTGCCTGGCGACGATATGATAATCTGCCGTTGTGAAGAAATTACCCGCGGTGAAATTCGTCGTGCAGTGTATGACGGCATGTGTACCATGAATGAAGTAAAGCGTTACCTGAGAAGTGGCATGGGTCTATGTCAGGGACAGACATGTCAGCGTCTTGTGCAGGGAATTATTGCTGCAGAGTTAGGAACAAAGCCTAGCGAAGTAGGAATGATTCAGGGACGTGCTCCTGTACGGCCTGTAGAAATTGGAACGTTCAGCCACAACGTAACTGACGTACAGGAGGATTAGTATGGCAGAAAAAAAGAGTGCTGATGTAATTATTATTGGCGGTGGAATTATGGGATGTTCCACTGCATATCGTCTTGCAAAAGAAGGCTTAGACGTTATAGTCCTTGAAAAAAAGGAAATAGGCAATGGCGGTTCCTGTCGTAATGCAGGTGGTGTACGTCAGAGTGCCCGTGATCCTAAGGAACTTCCTCTTGCAATGTATGCCGTTGCAAATATCTGGCCAGGACTGAGTGATGAACTTGGCGTAAATGTTGAATACGTACAGAAAGGAAACATCCGCCTTGGTCTTACAGAAAAAGATATAAAGGTTCTTGAAGCTCATACTGCAAAGAGTACAAAAGTTGGACTTGACGTAAAGATGATTTCTGGAGATGAGGCACGTGAAATTTGTCCTTATATGTCAAAAGAAATTATTGCGGCAAGCTGGTGTCCTACAGATGGACATGCAAATCCATTAAAGGCAACTCTTGGCTATTACAGGAAGGCCCTTGAATACGGGGCAACTTTTATAAGCGGTGTTCGTGTTCTTGGTCTGCAAAAGGTAAAAGGGGCAGTCCGTAAGGTTCTTACAGATGATGGTGTATACGAAGCTCCTAAAATTCTGCTTTGTGCCGGCTGGGAATCCCGAGCCATTGCAAATACCGTAGGAATAGATGTTCCTGTTGAACGTCAGTTCAATGAAGTTCTGGTTACGGAAGCTATGCCTCCGATGTTCGATATCA
The DNA here is from genome assembly GCA_947166545.1 of uncultured Treponema sp. Lineage (GTDB taxonomy): Bacteria > Spirochaetota > Spirochaetia > Treponematales > Treponemataceae > Treponema_D. Next base: position 76,636 of record CAMVEQ010000001.1, read on the forward strand.
TGCTTGGTGTTGCAGGTGGAGAATTCTATGGGCATCAGAGTGAACACGGAAGTTTTGTTTTGGGTGGAAACTCAGGGCTGCAGGCATTTACATCGAACAATGCTGGCGAAAACTTTGTTACAAACCCTCTGACTGCACCAAGTATTTCTCGCGGAATTATGAGGTACTTCCCTTGCTTGAAAGATGTAAAGGTAGTGCGTACCTGGAGTGGCTGGTATGACCAGTGCATTGATGTTCTGCCTGTAATAGATAATGTAAAGGAAATGCCGGGGCTCACCCTTGCATTTGGTTTTAGCGGTCATGGTTTTGGAATTTCTCCAGCCGTATCTCTTGCAATCAAAGAACTGATTATGGACGGTGCTTCAAAAACTATTGATATAAGTGAGCTTAAATACGACAGGTTCAAGACCAAGTCGTGAAATATTCCAAATTATAAAACAAATGCAGGTGTGTTGCGGAAAGCTTGCATCTTGCAGGGTACAGGAGGTTTCTATGAGTTACCCAAGAGTCGATTTTCTTTATTTAAGCGAGCCGGATATGATTAAAGCGGGTGTACGTGATGTCATAGGCTGTACGGATTGTATGGAAGAAGTTGTAAAACTTCTGTACAAGGGTGATTACAGAATGGGTGGTGGAAGTGGAAACTCCCACGGCTGCATGGTTCAGTTTCCGAAAGAACCTGACTTCCCAAATATGCCAAAGGATGGTCCTGACCGTCGCTTTATGGCAATGCCCGCATATCTTGGCGGTTCGTTTGATATGGCTGGTTGTAAATGGTATGGTTCAAATGTTGACAACCGTAATAAAAAGCTTCCTCGCTCATGTCTCATGCTTACTCTTAATGATAAGGAAACTGGAACTCCTGTAGCTCACATGAGTGCAAACCTTGTAAGTGCATATCGTACAGCTGCAATTCCAGGTGTTGGTGTAAAGCTTCTTGCAAAGAAGGATGCAAAGGTTCTCGGCATTGTAGGACCGGGATTTATCAATAACGTAACTATTGAGACTTTTGCAGCACTTCGTCCTAGTCTTGATACTTTGAAGATAAAGGGACGCGGTAAGGATGCTATAGACCGTTGTATTGCTTATACAAAGGAACATTGTCCTCAGTTTAAGAACTTTATTGTGTGTGATACAATAGAAGAATGTACCCGAGGTTCTGATATTATGAACTTTGCTGTTTCAACTCCTACTGGTGGCTCTGAAACTTATCCATGGATTGAAAGAGAATGGGTAAAGCCGGGTGCCTTAATCTGTACGGTTGGTGCTTTAAATACAAGCGAGGATTTTATTGCAGATCCAAAGACAAAGCTTGTTGTTGACAATACAAAGATGTATGACACTTGGGCTGAAGAATATCCTTATCCAACTTTTGAAAAGTGGTTTATCTTTGGTTCAAAGTTTACGGACATGATTCATGACGGTAAGCTTACAAAGGACCGCATGGAAGATATAGGAGCAATTGCTTCAGGTGCCATTCCGGGACGTGCAGATGATGATCAGATAATTCTTTATTCAATTGGCGGTATGCCTGTTGAAGATGTTGCCTGGGGAAAGACCATCTATGAACGGGCACTTAAGATGGGAATTGGTACAAAGCTTAATCTTTGGGAAGAACCTTATCTCTATTAGTTTTCAGTATTGGCACAGATGGCAGGAGTTAATCTTTCAACTTCTGCTGTCTGTAGTCAAATGGTACTTATAATAAAATAAAGGATAGTCTATGGGAAATACATATCTCTTTAACTCAGTATTTGTACTGCTTGCTTCGGTACTGGTATTTATGATGCAGATGGGATTTGCCTGCTGTGAATCCGGCTTTTCCCGTGCAAAGAATGCCTGTAACATCTGGCTTAAGAATTTCTGTGACTTCTGTGTTGGTACATTCGTATACTATGTTGTTGGCTTTGGCATTATGTATGGCGAGGACTGGCATGGTCTTATTGGTGTAACAGGATTCATAAATCCACTTTCACAGGATTTGGCAGTATGGAAAAATTTAGACGGCTCTATTAGTCCTAATATCTATCTGTTGTTTCAAACAATGTTCTGTGCAACAACAGCAACGATTATTTCTGGTTCTGTAGCTGAACGTTTTAAGTTCAACTCTTATTTGATTGTAAGTGCAATCATGTCTGGCATAATCTACCCTATAATTGGTCACTGGGTATGGGGTGGTGGATGGCTTAGTTCTCTGGGCTTTAGTGATTTTGCAGGTAGTGGTGCTGTCCACATGGTTGGTGGATTTGCTGCCTGCATGGGAGCTTTCATGGTAGGTCCACGTATTGGGAAGTATGTAGACGGAAAGAGCGTTGCTATTCCTGGTCACAACATTCCTATGGCTATGCTTGGTGGCTTTATCCTGTGGGTGGGCTGGTACGGCTTTAACCCTGGAAGTGAACTTGCCCTTGATGAAACTTCTCTTTATACAACAATAACTACAACCTTTGCAGGAGCTGCAGGTGGATTGTCAGCACTTTTCTTTACATGGATACGTTACAAAAAGCCTGATCCTACACTTGCTCTTAACGGTGCTTTGGGTGCATTAGTAGCCGTATGTACTGGAGTTGCAGCAATAAGTTGCCTTGGTTCTGTAATAATTGGAGTTGTGAGCGGCATCGCACTTCCTTTAAGTGTGGAATTTGTTGATAAAAAGCTTCGTATTGATGACCCCGCTGGTGCAATTTCACTTCACGGCACAAACGGAATTTTAGGTGTCATAGAAGGTGGTCTGCTTTCTACAACTCAGGGATTGTTCTACGGGCATGGTGTAAGCTATCTTTTGGTGCAGATTCTTGGTGTTGTAAGTATTGGTGCTTTCATACTCATAAGTACTGGAATAATGTTCTACATATTGAAGAAGTCTATGGGCATTCGTGTAAGTCGCGATGAAGAATTGGACGGACTTGATAAGCACGAGCATGCAATGCTTGCTTATGTCATGTAAGGAGGAATTTTATGGCAACAATGAGTAATGTAACTGTTATTTGTAATCCAGATAAACTTCGTCCGCTTATAAGTGCATTCAATGCATTGGGCATAACGGGAATAACAGTTTCACATGTAGAAGGCTGTGGTGCGCAGCATGGTTTCAAGGGATACTATAGAGGTGTTGAAAACGAGATTCAGCTTTTGCCTAAAGTTAAGGTTGAGGTAATTGTGTCTGCAATTCCTGTAGAAAAAGTAATGGAAGCTGCAACGAATGTTCTTGATTCCACTGAAATTGGTGCTGGAAAAATCTTTGTGTATGATGTTGAAAAAGTTCTGCGTGTGCGTACAAAGGAAACCGACTTTGATGCCTTGCAAGATGTTCCATCAAAAACAGCCAAAGACGGAAATTAACTGAATACACAAAGATTTTTTTTGCATAATTTAAAAAATGCATAAAAATGTCCCTCCTGAATAAAGACAGCCTTCTAAAAAGAAGGCTGTCTTTTCTTATTTGCATCGTAAAACCTATGGATAAAATTATCAACTATGCAATATAATGTAGATTATGAAGAGAAGGATTTTCTTTATATTTTGCTTAATTTTGTGCATAAATTTATTTTTAGCTTTTTTATTGAATAAAGAAAGTATTCTTCCATTGAATGATATAATGGCACTTTTAATAGGTTCCTATATTGTTTACGGAATACTGAACTTATATTTATATTTTCAAATTAAGATTAAAAATTATTTTGGATATGCATTTACATTGATGATAGGTCTATTTGTAAGTATCGTTGCACTTTTAGGATTATTATGTAATTTAAAAAATGATAAGATTATATTTTTCCCAATAATGTATGTTGTTTCTTTATTTGCAACATTTCTAAATTGGACCGTTTACGAGCACCAAAAGTAATTCTTTTAGGTATGTTTATAAACTCATAGGAACATAAATTTTTGTTTTTCTTCGCGGTCGGCATAGAGTGGTACAAGATTGTCATAAAGTCCGTATTTTACTTCTTCATTCGGCAGCCCCAGCGTAAAGCTTCGGAATTCCTTATCGTATGATTTTATAGTGATGTAACCCGTCTGATAAAGCATAGGAAGCGGATCTGTAGCAGTAAGGCGGTAATTCTCTAAAGTTCTGTAACCAACTTCAATAGTCGATTCCAGCGATGTATAATCAAACCCTGTATTCAACATCATTTTTGTAAGAAATGTCGGTGTGCCTTTAGAAAACCAATAACTACCGAAATTTTGATCAGCAAAGGCATTCAAAAGACTGAATGGATTATAAACATCAATCTTTGTATTCTGTGAAAAATGATAGCCGTCATAATTGCGTTTCAACTCGGCAAGACATTCTTCTTTTGAAAGACCATTTTTTTCGCTCATAGCCTCGATTTCAGGAATAAAATTTGCTTCCAACTCTTCCTGTGTTATTCCGCAAATTGCCGAGAATTCCTCTGTAAGCGAAATGTCTCGGAGATTGTTCAAATCGGAGAAAATGCTTACCTTGTCAAACCTTGTAACGCCTGTAATAAATACGAATTGAAGATGTGCATCCTCGCCCTTTAAGACACCATAGAACGACTTTAGTATTTTACGGAATGTATCTACAAGATTTTCATCACCAATTGCATTTAATAATGGCTTGTCGTATTCGTCTACAAGGACGACAGCCTGTAATCCTGTTTTTTCATGAGCCTGTTGCAAAAGACAGCTAAAGCGGTCTGCAGGACTTTTTGCATTTTCATTTCTTATGCCATAGATTTTCTCATACGCATCAAGCTTTAAGCCAAGAGAGTTTCTAAATTCAGATTCCGTTGAAAAATCTCCAACGTTGAAATCTAAATAGAACACTGGGTATTGCTTCCATTCTGTTTCTGTTTTTGCAATTGAAAGACCTTCAAAAAGGTCTTTTTTTCCCTCAAAATAGCTTCTGAGACTAGAAAGAAAGAGTGACTTTCCGAATCGGCGTGGACGGCTTAGAAAATAAGGTTTTCCGACGTTTACAAGCTTTTCAATAAAGACTGTCTTATCAATGTAGGTATAATCTTTTTCTCTGAGTTCCTCAAAAGTCTGTATGCCAATTGGAAGTTTTCTTGCGCTCATGCTCCCAGTTTCTCCTTTTTAAGATAAAAGCGTGACAATATTTATTATAGCACAATATAAAAAAAATACACAGCTGTACAATCTTCTTTTTCTTGCTTGACATTCATTCCTTTATGCCTGATACTTAGGGAAGTTTTTGTCTTTGATAATCTGAACTCAAACAAAACCCAGTTTTTCTGAGTAAAAAAGATAGTAAAACTAGAAGTAACTGAGCTACAGGAGATTATGATATGAAAACAATACTAGACTTGCATGATAATCAAATTCTGAAAATTGTTTCAAATCCTATTATTGGTAGCTTACAGCTAATAATAACATATGGATCTGATAAAATTTTGGAAATTTATATTTCTGAAATAAAAAAAAATAATTCAAGAAAATATAGAATGCATTTCTTTATTTTTTGAATCAGCGGGGGGATTAGATCAGGGATTTATAGAAGAAAAAGAATCGTACAAGAAATTATTTTTATCAGGAATAATTGACAGGAATCAAAAACAATATGAAAATGTAAACTGGAGTTTTTGTATTGAAGCAAAAAAGATATCATTAAAATATCTAGTAAAAACAACTAAAGAAATAGATGAATTGATGGATCAAGAAAAATTAGATATTTGTTAAGGAAAATAATATTTTATAAATAAAAGTTTCCTCCATCAAAGGAAGCAAAAAGAGTTTTTTGACATCGAAAAAGAAATAGTACCCGATGAATGATGGACTCGGGGTACTGACATGGTGCACTGGAAAACAGTACATCATGTCAGTGCTTATTCTTTTGTTTAGAATATTGCGGTTTGTACCACTATGCGGGGAATAATCCTATAAAATATACAGATCCGGATGGAAAATCAGTAAAAGAAGATAAATCTGGGGCTCATATTTATCCAAATCCAAAGATGATACCAGTTATTATAGCTTAAAAATAAAAGGAATATGTTATGAGAGATTTTTATAAGATAAC
>CAMVEQ010000002.1:0-73043 GCA_947166545.1 uncultured Treponema sp.
GTATAGGAGCATTTAAAATGAATAAAAAACAAAAGAAAATCAAGCCTTTACTAAATCCTCGCATCGACAGAAACTTCAAGTCCATCTTTACACAAGACAGGGAAGAATCACGGATTGCACTGAAATCCTTCCTTTCTGCAATGATTGGAGAGACTATCACGAAAGTCACCGTAAAAGAAAACGAGCCAGCAATACAGTTTGACGGAGAAAAGGGCATAAGCTACGACATCAACTGTGTTCTGGGAGATGGCACAACCGCGCAGGTAGAGATGCAAGGCTTAGACAAAGACTGCGATTTCGGAAACCGTGCAGAATACTATGCAGCAAGGCTTGTAAGCTCAAACCGCCTGCGCGGAGAAAACTGGAAGGAAATGCCAAAATCATATCAGATTACGGTAATGAATTTCATGTTTGACAAAAAGAATAAAGCCCCAATCCATCATTACACACTGACAGATACTAATGATGGAGCAAAACTTCCAGGCATAATCAACGTAATCTTTATGGAGCTGCCAAAATTGCCACCTATTAATGACAAAATGGACATAGAAGCCTTGCCAACTGCAATAAAATGGGGTAAATTTTTACAGGAAGCAGATAATCCGAAAAAGAAAAGTATAATTGACCGCATTGCAAAATCTGAGGAGGGCATAATGAAAGCAGAAGTCATGCTAAATGCACTGAGCGATGAACGCTGGAACTGGATAATACAGGGCAAAATTGAAGGTCAGGAACGGGACATACGAAGCGGACTTGCCAATGCTGAAGAACGAGGAGAAAAACGAGGTCTAAAGAAAGGCATTAATGAAACTAAAATTGCAAATGCTAAAAACTTACTTGCAATGAAAGTTGGCACTCATGAACAAATTTCAAAAGCCATCGGATTACCTTTAAAAAAAATAGAAGAGCTGGCAAAAGAGATTAACGCTCAATAACTTAGAGCTCAAACAAAAAAAAGAAAGGAAGGTCAACTAGACCTTCCTTTTCTTTTTGTATCTATTTATGTGTTATGTGCTTTTATCTTTTGTTCTTAAGCAATGCTGCAAATGGATTGTAGTACATTCCGTCATCACTGCCCAGGTTCTGACGCTCGCCACGTCCGCCTGTTGTTTTCTGTGCAGGTCTTGCAGATGCAGAAGAAGAACCACTGCCCTTCTTTACTACAACAACACGCTTTGCACCAGGCTTTTTTTCAGCCCCGGACGCACTGCCAGAACCAGAAGTTCCTCTGCTTGCAGCGTCAGACTTAAGGCTAAGGCTTATTCTCTTTCTGTCCATATCAAGATCAATGATTGTAAATTCCTTTACGTCTCCAACCTTAATTACATCCATCGGATCAGAAACAAAATTGTCGCTCAACTCACTTATGTGAATAAGTCCAGTCTCATGTAAACCAATGTCTACGAACGCACCAAAGTCAACAACATTTCTGATTTTACCAGTAACCTTCATGCCAACTTTCAAATCTTCAAAGTTTACAACACCTTTCTGCATGATTGGTGCAGGGTATCCGTCACGAGGATCACGATTTGGCTTTGCAAGTTCTTCTATTATATCGTTGATTGTTGTCTCGCCAATGCCGTATTTTTCTTCAAGCTGCTTCTTTGCTTCTGCAGAAAGCTTTTCCTTGTTCTGTACAACAGGCAAAATCTCTTTTGCAACAGCATAGTTTTCTGGATGAACCCAAGTGTTGTCCAACGGATTGGAACTTTCTGGAATTTTAAGGAATCCTGCACACTGTTCAAAAGCCTTAGGACCAAGACCACTGACTTTCTTTAAATCCTCACGGCTTGTAATCTTACCATTTGCATCGCGATAAGCAACAATCTTCTTTGCAAGAGAAGAGTTAATGCCAGAAACATATTTTAGCAATGAAGCCGAAGCAGTGTTAAGGTTTACGCCAACCTGGTTTACAACAGAACCAACAACTTCATCCAATGTATCAGAAAGTTTTTTCTGGTTTACATCATGCTGGTAAAGACCAACGCCAATAGCCTTAGGGTCAATCTTAACAAGCTCTGCAAGAGGGTCCTGCAAACGACGTCCCATGCTGATTGCACCCCTGATTGTAAGGTCAAGATCTGGGAATTCTTCACGAGCAATATCACTTGCACTGTAAACAGAAGCTCCAGATTCATCTACAACTGTGTAGCGAACATCTGGATAATTCTCGCTTATAACCTTGCTTACTATTGCCTGTACTTCCTGACTTCCAGTTCCGTTACCTACAGCAACAACCTGAATGTCATACTTTTTAATTGCAACCTTTATAAGATTATATGCTTCATCTGGAGCCGCAACCTGCTTAATAAGGAAGTAACCAAGATATTTACCTGTTTCATCAAGAGCGGCACACTTTGTACCAGTACGGATACCAGGGTCAACACCAAGAACACGGCTTCCCTTGATTGGCTGAGTCATGAGCAGGTTCTTAAGATTCTCGCTGAAAATGCCAATACCATGTTCATCTGCTTCATCGCTTTCATCACTGCGAATTTCGCGAAGAACAGCAGGGCTTAAAAGACGAACAACTCCGTCTTCAATTGCATCGTTATAATATTTATTAGAAGACTTATTTCTTTTCTGTGTTTCCTTTACTGCCGACTCTACATCAACATCAAGAGTAACTTCCAGTGCACCTTCACGCTCTGCACGGTTAATTGCAAGAATGCGGTGAGGCTTTACCTGATTAAGAGGCTCACTGTAATCCCAGTACATCTTATATGTAGAAGTCTTTTCTGCAGTTTCTGCATCCTGACCTTCTGGTACAATTCCCTTGGTAACAATTGTGCCTTCTGCCATGTACAGGTCATGAATGTTCTCTCTGTTCTTTGTATCCTGACTGATACGCTCAGCAATAATATCCTGAGCACCCTTGATTGCATCTGCAACAGTTGCAACATCAAGTTCAGGATGCTCGGCATCTGTCTTTACAAATTCTTCTGCTTTCTTTTCAAATGCAGCATCATCAAGTTCTGCCATTACATCTGCAAGAGGCTCAAGACCCTTTTCTGCGGCAACCATGCCGCGTGTCTTCTTCTTTTTCTTGAATGGTGCCCACAAATCTTCAAGTTCTGTGAGAGTCTTTGCCCCCATAACAGCCGTATAAAGGCTTTCTGTAAGCTTATTCTGTCCGAAAATGCCTCGGATAATCTCAAGGCGGCGTTCTTCTAGGTTTTTATAGGAAGTAAAAAGATGGTCGCATTCCCTTACCTGCACTTCATCAAGAGAGCCGTGCTTTTCCTTACGGTAACGGGCAATGAAAGGTATGGTACAGCCTTCCTGCACCAAGCTGATAACTGCGCTGACCTGAGCAATACGGATGTTTAGCCCCTCAGCAATCTTTTTCATAATTTCAACTTCATTAACGCTCAATGCGTCAATCTGTTCCTGTGTAAATTCCATAAGGTCTGTATTTTACGAAAAAAATGGCTGCTCGTAAAGAGGGAACAGTTTGACATTTATAACTTTCCGTTATATCATTATATTATTAGGAGTTATAATGAATAAGTTAGCATCCTTACGTATTTCCCTCACAATCAAAATTTTAATCTTGGTTCTTGCCGTTGTTTTAATTACAGATTTTACAATAGGATTCATGGCATTCCGCATATCCTCAAAAAATTTAAAGCAAAGTATTTTTGACAATCTTTCTGCCCTATCAGAAGATAGTGTACATAAAATAGAAGCTCTAAATGAAAAACAATTTACAGCCCTTCATTTTCTTTCGGAGTTGGAATTTATAAAAGATGAAAATCTTTCCCTTAAAGAAAAAACCCGCCAGTTTTCAGGACTTGTCGCCGCTTTGGGTGGAAAGTACGAAAACGTTGCCTTTTACGACAAGGACGGAAATGCTATAACAGCAGACGGTCGTACTATAAACATGAAGGAGCGTGAATATTTTACGCAACCAATGGCAGGAAAAGACTACATATCTGATCCGTTGTTCAGCCCGGTAATAAACGCCACTCTCCAAAGCTACAGCGTTCCTGTATATGGCAAAAACAGGCAGCCAATAGGAGCATTGGTCATGCTCATAAAAGACAATGCCATTCAAGATGTAATAAAAGAAGTAGACTTAGGAATGGGTATGCATCCGTCTGTCATAAATCGAAAAACACGTACAACTATTGCAAACGTAAATGCAAATACAGACGAGTCCGCAGGCAACGGAGAACTCGATGACACACAAGGACTTGGACTAATCCTCAGCCATATCTTTGAAGGAAAAGAAGGCATTGAAGATTTTGTTGATCCAAACATTAAGGCTCATCTTATAGTCTCTTACAAGAAGATTCCTAATACAGACTGGACGATATTTTCTGTAGCTCCTTATGACTATCATTTTGCCGGTCACTCAAGAATGAAGTCAAGCATAGGAGTAGCCATTGCTGTTACTGCAATTCTTTCACTCATCATAATAGCAGTTCTGGTTTCAATTCTTTTCAAACCACTTAAGACTCTGAAAGAATCCATAACGACAATTGCAAGTGGCAATGCAGACCTTACACAGCGCATTCCGGCTGCAACAAATGATGAAATTGGAGATGTTGTAGACGGCTTTAACAAATTTGTAGAAAACCTACAGAACATCATAAAGAACCTGCAGGGCTCAAAAGGCTCATTGAGCATAGCAGGAGAGGACATGCAGGCTTCGGCACAGGACACTGCAGCGGCTATCACTCAGATTATTGCAAACATCGAAAGTGTTCACCAGCAGATTGTCAACCAGAGTTCAAGCGTAGAAGAAACTGCGGGTGCAGTCAATCAGATAGCTTCAAACATAGACTCCCTGGAACACATGATAGAAAACCAGTCGGCAGGAGTATCACAGGCATCGGCCGCTGTAGAGCAGATGATAGGTAACATTTCGTCCGTCAATCAGTCTGTTGACAAAATGGCATCGTCTTTCGACTACCTTAGAAGCGATGCGCAGAACGGATTTAGCCAGCAGCAGGACATGAACGAGCGCATTCAGCAGATTGAACAGCAGTCGGTAATGTTGCAGGATGCAAATGCCGCCATCAGTGCAATTGCAGAGCAGACAAATCTTTTGGCAATGAACGCCGCCATTGAGGCAGCTCATGCAGGTGAGTCAGGAAAAGGATTCAGCGTTGTTGCAGACGAAATCAGAAAATTGTCCGAAACATCATCGGTACAGTCAAAGACTATCGGAGAACAGTTGAACAACATCAAGGATTCCATTCAGGATGTTGTTACAGCCTCTGAAAAATCAAGCAAGGCTTTTGAGTCCGTATCACACAGAATTCAGGACACAGACCAGCTTGTAATGCAGATAAAGGCCGCAATGGAAGAACAGAATACTGGTTCCCGCCAGATTAGTGACGCACTGCATGCCATGAACGACAGTACAATAGAAGTCCGAAATGCATCTGCTGAAATGTCAGAAGGCAACAAGGCAATTCTGAACGAAGTAAACCTTCTTCAATCTGCTACGGCTGCAATGAAAGACAGCATGAACGAAATGAGCAACGGAGCACGCAAGATAAACGATACAGGAGCTGCACTCGGCGATATTTCAAAACAGGTAACAGACTCTATAGAAGAAATTGGAAATCAGATAGACCAGTTCAAGGTCTGATCTGCAATTATAGCGACCTGATTTTTTCGCGCAGGCTCAGTATATGAGATGGGGAGACAGAAAGTTCGTCTATGCCCATCTCTACAAACTGCTGCGTAAGTTCAAGATCAGCTCCCAGTTCTCCACAAATTCCAACCCAGCATCCGTGCTTGTGACCGTTTTCAATAGTCATCTTAATTTCTTTAAGAACAGCAGGATGATGGGCATCAAAAAACTGCTCCAGCTTTGCATTCTGACGATCAATTGCAAGCGTGTACTGAGTCAAATCATTCGTACCAATAGAAAAGAAATCCACTTCTTGTGCAAGTTCTTCACTCATCATTACCGCCGCAGGAGTTTCTATCATTATCCCCTGCTCTACATTGCCGTAAGGAATGTTTTCCTTGTTGAGCGAGTAACAGACATCAGCAGAAATCTTTTTGATTCGCCTTACTTCTTCTACCGAAATAATCATCGGGTACATGATGGCAAGATTGCCAAATGCCGATGCCCTGTAAATGGCACGGAGCTGTGTCTTAAACAAATCAGGCCTGTCAAGACAGATTCTTATGGCACGGAATCCCATGGCAGGATTTTCCTCACTTTCAAGCTTAAAGTAATCAGCCTGCTTATCAGCACCTATATCAAGTGTACGGATTATAACTTTTCGGCCTTTCATCTTTCTGGCAACATTCTTATACGCAACAAACTGTTCTTCTTCCGTAGGATATGTATGCCTTCCAAGATAAAGAAACTCACTTCTGAAAAGACCAATTCCCTCGGCATCGTTTTCAATGGCGGCATCCGCATCTGCCACAGAACCTATATTTGCATATACGTTTATTTTCTTTCCAGACTTTGTAACAGAATCCTTGCCTTTAAGCTGCTGCAAAAGTTCCAGTTTTGCAAGACTTTCCTTCCTTAGTTTTTCTTTCTGTGCAAGGGTCTCCTCATCAGGCTCTATAATGAGCTCGCCTGCAAAACCGTCAACTATGGCAAGCTTGCCGTTCCAGTCATCATCAATAATGACTCCTGCAAGAGCTGGAATGTTCATTGTACGTGCAAGTATAGCCGTATGCGACTGAGAAGAACCATATTTTGTAACAAATGCAAGAACCTTTGACTTGTCCAAAGACACAGTTTCAGCCGGGGTCAAATCATCTGCACACAAAATCTGATTATCATCACCTTCAAGACTGTCATCTCGGCCTCCGCACAAAACAGTTACAATTCTGCGGGCAACATCCTTAATGTCAGCAGAACGTGCCCTCATATATTCATCTTCCATCTGTGCAAAAATCTGACTTATCTGTTCACCGCTCTGGAACGCAGCATATTCAGCATTAGCCTTTTCATCCCGTATAAAAGAATAAACGCTGTCGGTAAAATCATCATCGCCAATCATCATTGACTGCACATCAAAAATTGCAGCAGCTTCCTGTCCAATCTCGTCAACAGCTTTCTTAAATATTCTCTGGAGTTGCTGTACTGCCGTGTCACGAGCCTTATTGTATCTTTCTATTTCTGCCTCAACATCTGTAACAGGATGAAGCGATGTGTCGTAAACGGCTTTCTTGAAAATTGAGATTCTGCCGATTGCGATGCCCTTGTACATTGATTTTCCGTTGTATCTTTTCATACTTCTATGATACTCCTCAAAATAGCACCGTGTCAAACAAATTTGACCGACTTTGACTAAAAATTGACCGTTTTTGCAAATATTTTGCATTTTTCTGAAAGAATTTGATTGACTTTGAATGATTATGGCTTTACACTCTAATCAAAAGATAGCAGGAGGTCTTCAGTGTTATCCGAAGAACGTCAGAATAAAATCGTACAACTTGTAAACGAAAACAAGAGCATGACCATCCAAAACCTAATGCAGGCACTTGACGCATCAGAGTCAACTGTACGAAGAGATTTAGGAGAGTTGGACTCAAAAGGACTTATTGAAAAAGTTTACGGTGGTGCAATTGCAAAAAACATTACGTTCTCTGGAAAAGATGAAAGCGTCAACCTTAGAAAGGAACAGAACAAGGAAGAAAAGATGGTGATAGCCCAATATGCAGCAACACTCATTGAAGACGACGACTTTGTATATCTTGACGCAGGTACAACAACAGAAATGATGATTCCTTTCATTACGGCAAAAAAAGCTGTTTTTGTTACGAACGGATTTTCACATGCAAGAAAATTATCGGAAGCAGGATTCCTTACTTACATTCTGGGAGGGGAAATCAAATTTCCTACAGAAGCCGTAGTCGGCGAAGAAGCAATACTTACACTGTTCAAATATCACTTTACAAAAGGTTTCTGGGGAACAAACGGAATCAGCATGTCCAGTGGATTCAGCACTCCTGATGTAAAGGAAGCCATGGTCAAACAAATGTCCATGGACAGGACACGCAAAAGATACATCTTAAGTGATGCAAGCAAGTTCTCTCAAATTTCATGCGTTACATTCGCAGACTTTTCAGATGCAACAGTGATTACAACTTCTCTTGGAAGTGACTCAGAAGCATACAAAACATACAACAATGTTGTGGAGGTAAAAAAATGATTTACACACTGACAGCTAATCCGTCTCTGGATTACATCGTGGATGTAAGCGATTTTAAAATCGGTTCGGTAAACAGAACCACACATGAGACTATTTTTCCAGGAGGAAAAGGAATAAACGTTTCCATCGTCCTTCAGAATCTAGGCATACAGAACAAAGCTCTCGGATTTACAGCGGGCTTTACCGGAAGCGAAATTGAATCGCAGCTGCAAAAAAAGGGAGTAGCAACAGACTTTATCCGTGTAAAAACCGGATTATCACGCATTAACGTAAAGCTCCGTGCAGGAAAGGAAACTGAAATAAACGGTATTGGGCCTGAAATCCAAAAAGAAGATGTGGAAGAGCTTTTTGCAAAGCTCGACGCACTTAAAGCAGATGACATTCTGGTATTGGCAGGAAGCATTCCAACAGTTCTTCCGCAAAGTTTTTACAGCGACATCATGGCACGCCTAACAGAAAAAAAAGTCCGTTTTGTAGTTGATGCTACAAGAGACCTGCTCAAAAAGTCTTTGGAATACAAGCCATTTATGGTCAAGCCAAACAATCACGAGCTTGGGGAAATTTTCGGAGTAGAACTTTCCACACAGGAAGAAGTCATTCCTTATGCACTTAAATTCAGAGAGATGGGCGCACAGAACGTTCTCGTTTCCATGGCAGCAAAGGGTGCGGTACTTGCCGCTGCTGACGGCAAAGTATATCAAGGCAAAGCCCCGGAATGCGTGCTTGTAAACTCTGTTGGGGCAGGCGACTCCATGGTAGCAGGATTCATTACCGGCTACGAAAAGACATCTTCATACAAAGAGGCTTTAAGAATGGGGCTTTGTACAGGAACAGCAAGTGCAGCATCGGAAGAACTTGCCACAAAAGAAGATGTTGAAAAGATAATGAGTGAATATACAGGTCTGAACTGAAAACATTCAAGTCAGAACTGGTAAAACTAATAGATAGGTTATAAAAAGTTTCAATCTTAGGAGGAAAACTATGAGAATCAGAGACTTGTTGGATCCGAAAAGCATTTGCCTGAACGGAACGGCAAAAGACAAGGCAGACGCAATTGAACAGATGGTCGCTCTTATGGCAAAGAGTGGAAGCATCTCTAATGTTGATGTGTACCACAAGGGTGTTCTTGCACGTGAAGAAGAAAGCACTACAGCAGTAGGCGAAGGAGTTGCAATCCCTCACTGCAAGAGTGACAGCGTACTGCGTCCGGCACTTGCAGCCATGACAGTTCCAGCAGGCGTTGACTATGATGCACCTGATGGAGAAAAGGTAAAAGTAATCTTCCTTATTGCAGCACCTAATACAAAAGACAATGTTCATGTTGACGTTCTGAGCAAGCTTTCAGTTCTGCTGCTAGACGAAAACTTTACAAAAGACCTGCTGAAGGCAGACAGTGTTGAAAAATTCCTTGCTGTAGTTGACGAGGCAGAAAGCAAAAAAGACGCAGAGGATGCAAAGAAAACTTCTGTTTCCGGCTATCCTCAGATTCTTGCAGTAACAGCATGTCCAACAGGCATTGCACACACATACATGGCAGAAGAGAACCTGAAAAAAGCTGCAGAAAAGGCAGGTGCCACAATAAAGATTGAAACCCGCGGTTCATCAGGTACAAAGAACGAACTTACAGCAGATGAAATTGCAAATGCAAAAGCAATCATTGTTGCCGTAGACGTAAATGTTCCAATGGGACGCTTTAACGGACGCAAGGTTATCCGCTGCCGCGTTTCTGACGGCATAAACAAGAGTGAAGAACTTGTTTCAAAAGCATTGAGCGGCAGCGTTCCTGTTTACTCTGCTGGAAGTGATTCTTCAGACAGCACATCAGAACAGAAAACTGGAGGATCAGTATACAAGCATCTGATGACAGGCGTTTCACACATGATTCCTTTTGTTGTTGGAGGAGGCATCCTTATTGCCCTTGCATTCCTTTTTGACGGCATTTACTGTAAGTCAAACGGAATTACTCCTGACGGAACTTTTGGTTCCATGCTGCCTATTTCAGCATTCCTGAAAGGCAAGGTCGGTGGAGTTGCATTCGGCTTCATGCTTCCTGTTCTTGCAGGATTTATTGCATTCAGTATTGCCGACCGTCCTGGTTTGGCACTGGGATTCCTTGGTGGTGCAATGGCTGCAAACGGAACTTCAGGATTCCTTGGTGCACTTGTTGCAGGTTTCTTTGCAGGATACACCGTCCTTGCACTAAAGAAAGCATTTAACGGACTTCCAAAGAGCCTTGACGGAATCAAGCCTGTACTTATCTATCCGCTTTTGGGAATGGTCATCGTCGGACTTGGCATGAACTTTATCATTGAGCCTGTTGTTGGTGCAATCAATCACTGGCTCAACGCAGGCCTCAACCACATCAGCGGAACAAGTGCCATTCTTCTCGGACTTATTCTTGGCGGCATGATGGCTGTAGACATGGGTGGTCCAGTAAACAAGGCAGCTTATGTTTTTGCAACAGGAATGCTTGCGGAAGGACATTACAACATCATGGCTGCTGTTATGGTTGGCGGTATGGTTCCTCCAATTGCAATCGCACTTGCAACAATCCTGTTTAAGAACAAGTTCACAGCCGAAGAAAGAAAGGCTGGGCCAGTAAACTTTATAATGGGCTTTGCATTCATTACAGAAGGTGCAATTCCTTATGCCGCAGCAGACCCAGGAAGAGTGCTTCCTTCTTGTATCGTAGGAAGTGCCGTTGCAGGAGCACTTTCAATGGCATTCAAGTGTACACTCATGGCACCACACGGAGGAATCTTCGTATTCCCTGTAGTAGGCAATCCAGTTGCATACATCATTGCCCTATTGGTTGGTTCCGCAGTCAGCTGCCTTATGCTAGGACTGCTTAAAAAGAATGTTTCAGAAAGGAGTTAATGGATGAAACAGTTTACATACACTATAACAGACAAGTTAGGCATTCATGCACGACCTGCAGGAGACCTTGTAAAGCTTGCAAAGGAATTTAATTCTACTGTAAAAGCTTCATGCAATGGTAAAACTGTAGATGCAAAACGCCTTATAGCACTTATGAGCCTTGGAGCAAAGCAGGATCACACTGTCACTGTTGAAATAGAAGGTGACGATGAGAATGTAGCGGCAGAAAAGCTGGAGGCATTCTTCAAGCAGAACCTGTAAAAACTACTAAAAGGCTTTTGTAAACAAAAGGCATCCTGAAACCTGAACAGAGGGTTTTGGGATGCCTTTTTTTATAGCTTATCTACATTATGCCGTTGCAAGACACACATTGAAAATATTCCATTTATACCATATACTTAATGATGATTTTTGATGAAAAAAAATGGAGGTCAAAATGTCATCTGCAATGATTCAGCAGGTAATAGCCTTTACGATTTATTTGGGGCTTATGATTTACATAGGAATTAGATGGATGAGCAAAAACAACAGCTCAGAAGACTTTTTCCTTGGTGGACGCAACATGGGACCATGGACAACAGCACTTTCTGCAGAAGCAAGTGATATGTCTGGCTGGCTTTTGATGGGACTGCCTGGAGTTGCATATCTTGGAGGTCTTAAAGAAGCATTCTGGACAGCTCTTGGTCTTGAAGTTGGAACCTATCTTAACTGGCTAATCGTTGCAAAACCTTTACGCAAATATTCAATTGCATGTGGCAACTCTATTACAATTCCAGAGTTCCTTACAAATCGTTTTAAGGACAGAAAAAGAATTATTTCTTTGATTTCTACTATATTTATAGTTCTGTTCTTTGTTATTTACACAGCCTCAGGTTTTGTCGCCTGTGCAAAACTTCTTAATACAGTATTTGGACTTCCATATATCTGCGGTCTGGTAATAGGTATGGTAGTTATCCTTCTTTATACACTGCTCGGAGGTTTTAGTGCAGTTTGTACAACAGACTTCATTCAGGGAACACTTATGTTTATTGTACTTATCATTACAATAGCAATAATGATGGTAACATTGGGCGGACCTTCAAACGCTGTAGCAAAAGTACAGGAATTCAGTTCTCGTGCAATTTCTGGAGAATTTGGCGATATAATGAAGGAAAAGTTTACACAGAATAAGTCTTACGGTTTAATGTCCATAGTTTCTGCCCTTGCATGGGGACTTGGCTACTTTGGAATGCCTCATATTCTTGTTCGCTTCATGGGTATTCGCAGCAACAAAGAAATTACACTTTCACGCCGCATCGCTCTCATTTGGGTAACAATAGCATTCATCGGTGCTGTTGGTGTTGGTTCTTTCGCATCTGTATATCTTTCACCAATGCTTTCTACTGCAGAAAACGAAAGCGTTGTAATTAAAGCAATCATGCAGACTTATCCTGCATTCCTTGGCGGAATTTTCCTGTGTGCAATTCTTGCAGCTGCCATGTCTACAGCAGACTCACAGCTTCTTGTTGCTGCAAGTGCTTTTACAGAAGATTTCTGCCAGACATTGCTTAAAAAGAAGTTTGAAGCAAAGACAACTGTGTTTGTAAGCCGTGCTACTGTTTTTGCAATAGCAATAATTGCATTTGCTCTGTCTTTGAATGAAAACAGTTCTATATTCGGTCTTGTTAGTTATGCATGGGCAGGATTCGGTAGTACTTTCGGACCTCTCATTCTGCTTGCCCTGTTCTGGCGTAATGCAACTGCAAAGGGTGCTATCGCAGGACTTGCAGCTGGCGGCATTACTGTAATAGTATGGCACAACCTTAAAGGTGGAATATTTAATCTTTATGAAATTGTACCAGGATTCATTATGTGTCTGATATTTGCAATAATTGTAAGTATTCTGGATAAAAATAAGGATCCTGAAATGCTTGCAGACTTTGATAAATACAAAGCTCTCGCAGACTAGACCTGTTCGGAAACTTAAACTTTCCGAACACCTCAAATGATTTTCTATATGTAATAAGGGAGTTTTATATGAACAGAAGAATAATGCTTATATGCGCTGAAAAAAATTTTTTAGTTTCTTCAATTATTAAATCATTTGAAGATGCAAACTTTGAAGTTTGTTTGGTGCAGCCAGACGTTGTAGAAATTCAGCTTATTGAAAAAAAGCCTGACATTTACATCGTATATCTGGATGGAGATGTAAAACCTTTTGAAGGTACACTGAATTACCTCAAAAAACTGATTACAGAAGAAGGCAGAGACCGAATTCTGTATTTTATCGGTACTCCTACAGAAATCAACGCCGCACAAGACATTGTACCAAAAACTGTAGTAACAAGTACATTTAGCCGTCCTGTAAACATGAGGGATATTATTGCAAAACTTAATATTCTTGTTTCAAACGAAGACGGTGACGGACGCAAGCGTATTCTTGTTGTTGACGATGACGGAATGACACTGCGTACAATGAACAACTGGTTGCGTGCTAAATATGAAGTATTTATGGCAAATTCTGGCATAAATGCAATTTCATTCCTTGCAAACAACAAGGTTGACTTGATTCTTCTGGACTACGAAATGCCTGGAGCTTCAGGTTTGCAGATATTTGAAATGTTAAAGACAAATGTCGATACAAAAGACATTCCTGTTATCTTCCTTACATCAAAGGATGATAAAGAGACTGTCATGAAAGTACTTGCGGCAAAACCTGAAAACTATTTCTTAAAAACAATGAATAACGATGAACTTGTAAAAGGCATTGATGATTTCTTTAAAGGCAAATAATTATTTCCAATAAAAAAAGGACTTCTGCAAATTACTTGTAGAAGTCCATTTTTTATTGCTGCATGACAGTTTTTACACTTGCATAAAACATAAAATTTACGATATACTACTGAAAGACAAAGACGTCTGGTTTGACGTGCTTATTATGTCCAGCATAGTAAGCAAGTTAAGCCAGACGTCTTTTTTATTTTAAATCAATAGCAAGTAAGGGGGCTATTATGGGACGCGACAACGGTTTTTTATTATTTTCACGCAAGGAAAATCCAAGCGTAGACGCTATTAAAAGAGCAAAGACTTTTAAGGAATTCCACACTTATCTGAATGAAAAGGAACGGAAAGAACAGGCATCCCGCTGTATGAACTGCGGAGTACCAATGTGTCAGTCTGCAATAAAACTTTCAGGCATGGTAACAGGATGTCCGCTTCACAATCTTATTCCTGAATGGAACGATGCTCTTTACAACGGAGAATATGAAACGGCTGTAAAGCGCCTTATGGCAACATCAAGTTTTCCAGAATTTACAGGACGTGTATGCCCTGCATTATGTGAAAAGGCCTGTAACTGTGACAGTGGTAACAACGGTGCAACCAATGCAGTTACGGTTCATGACAATGAACTTTTTATTATTGAAAAGGCATTTACCGAAGGTCTTATAAAACCAAGAGTACCTAAACTAAGGACAGATAAAAATATAGCGGTTATAGGTTCAGGTCCTGCAGGACTTGCAGTTGCCGACATGCTCAACAGGCGCGGTCACAACGTTACTGTATATGAAAGGGATGATAGAGCCGGCGGTTTGTTGCAGTACGGCATTCCAAACATGAAGCTGGACAAACATGTAATTGCAAGACGCATTCAGCTTATGGAAAACGAAGGCATCTCTTTTGTTTACAATGCCGACGTTGGAAACAATATCAGCGCTCAGGAAATTCTATCTAAATATGATGCAGTGGCTTTATGTTGCGGTGCAAAAAAGCCTCGTCCACTTTCAGTACCTGGCAGCAATGCAGAAGGTGTTCTTTTTGCGGTAGACTTCCTAAAATCAGTAACAAAGAGTCTGATGAATTCTGAATTAAATGACGGTCAGTTCTTTGATCCAAAAGGAAAAGATGTAATTGTAGTAGGTGGTGGAGACACTGGAAACGACTGCACGGGTACATGCATACGTCTTGGAGCTTCTTCTGTTACACAGCTTGAAATGATGCCTTGTCCACCTGTGGAACGCGCACCGTCAAATCCATGGCCGCAATGGCCTAAAGTGCTCAAAACTGATTACGGTCAGCAGGAAGCAATTGCAGCTTGGGGAAATGACCCTCGCATCTATGAAACAACAATAAAAGAAATTTACACACAGGATAACCGTGTTACAGGCATAAAAACTGTACAGGTAGAATTCAAAACTATAGACGGAAAACGACAGCTGGTTGAAAAAGAAGGTTCCGAAAAAGAGATGAAAGCCGACCTCATTCTGATTGCGGCAGGATTCCTTGGCTGCGAAGAATACACGGCACAGGCTTTCGGCACAGAACTAGGACCACGCACGACTGTTTATTCACAGGCAAATTCATATAAAACATCCGTAGAAAAAGTATTTACCGCAGGTGACATGCATCGGGGACAGTCGCTTGTAGTATGGGCTATTTGCGAAGGCCGGGAATGTGCCAAAGAAATAGACACATATTTAATGGGATATTCCAATCTGTAATTTTTTCCTGCCTCCTGATGTTCTTCCCTTACAGAGTGTCGGGAGGCGTTTTTTTTATGTTTTATTTCATTATATCTTTGCATAATCCTATAAAATAAACTATACTAAAACATTATGGATGTTTCAGTTATAAATCCTTTTCTAAGTGCTTGCGAAGAAGCATTTGTGACAATGTTTAACATTGTCCCACAACATAAAGATCCGTATCTGCTGAACCCTAGTGCAACACACATGTGGGAAATCTCAGGGCTTGTAGCAGTATCTGGAGACGAAATCGGCATAGTCGTTTTCAGACTGCATAAGCGTCTGGCCTCAAAGATGCTGGAGCTTTCTGGCATTTCTTTGGATTCTCCAGAGGAAAAAGAAGAAATGGAAAAAGGTCTTGTAAGTGAATTTACAAACATTATTACAGGTAATGCCGTATCTGCAATAAAAAATAAAAACATTGCCGTATCCGCACCAAATGTTAGTGCAGGAGAAAACCATGTCATTCCATGGCCACGTACCGCAAGAATAATCGCTGTTCCTTTTTACACAAAAGAAGGCATTTTTGAAGTAGATATTTGCTTCAGGGGAATGTAACAGTCTGTTTTTTATGGAAGAATTTTATATACCAAGTGATGGGATCCAACTTCATGCAAAACTGGATAAGCCACAAGGCATGGATAAAGGACCTCTTTGCATTTTGATTCATGGTTTTACCGGCCACATGGAAGAGAATCATATCATTGCAGCCCAAAAAGCAATGAATGATGCAGGAATCGCAGTCCTTCGCGTTGAAATGTATGGTCACGGAAAAAGTGGTGGACAATTCAAAACGCACACACTTTACAAATGGATATCAAACGCTCTGGACGTAGTAAACTATGTAAAAACATTAGATTTTGTAACAGATTTATATTTAAGCGGTCATTCTCAGGGTGGACTTCTTACAATGCTAATCGCTGGAATGTGTCCAGAATCTTTTAAG
The DNA here is from genome assembly GCA_947166545.1 of uncultured Treponema sp. GTDB lineage: Bacteria > Spirochaetota > Spirochaetia > Treponematales > Treponemataceae > Treponema_D. The sequence continues at coordinate 16,467 of CAMVEQ010000002.1, forward strand.
GCAATTTTGCCACTGTCACCTGCATGGATGATTCCAGAAGAAGCAAGAAATGGCCTGATGCTTGGTAAGAGATTCAATCCTAAACATATTCCCGAAAAATTAGACTTTGAAGGTAATGAACTGAACGGTGATTATATCCGTGTAGCCCAAACAATACATGTTGAAGATGCAATAGAAAAATATGAAGGTCCTGCCTATATAGTTCATGGAGATGCAGATGAAACTGTACCATATAGCTATGCACAAAAAGCCGAAAAGCTTTACAAAAATGCAACTGTCATACCTGTTCACGGAGCCAACCACTGTTTTGACATGCATTTAAATGACCTTTCCAATGCCATACAAGATTTTTTTAACAGGAATTCAGCTTCCTAAAATAGCCGTTTTGGTGTGAAATTCAATAAATTTCGCCGATTTTAAACTTTTCATCCCTAAAATTCGACGTTCATCCCAGTTTTGTTGATTTCCTGTAAAAACCGTGCTATAAAATGACGTAGATATCAATAATAGGGGTGCGTTATGAATAAAAAAGTTATTACCATCATTACCACGTTCCTGCTTTGTGCAGCATTATGTATTGCATTCATTTCCTGTGCAGGAGGCGGTTCGGCTGGAAGTTCGGATGCAGAAGGACTTTCGCTTAACATCACAACATCAAAAGGAAGAGCGGCTTCTAGAGTTCAGTATGAATTCACTGTACAAATTAGAAGTACTTCATATTCAAGTCAGCAGACAAAAATAGGAAACCCTGTAAGTTTTTATTTTCCAGATACTCCTCTTGAAGAAACTTTGAACATAAATGTAACAGTAAAACTTGGTAGTGTACACATGTTTTCTGGAACAAAATCTACAAGCATCAGTGAGCCAGACACATTAATTACCATAGACCTTTCAAATCAGCTAGAAGAAACAATTCAAATTCCTTATTCAGAAATAGATAATATTGATACAATCATCAAAAAAAGTACGGCAGACACACCTACAATCGTAATAACAGGAAGTTGCCCTGATATTGCTCCTATACTTGCAGAAATACAGACAGGTTATCAGCTGACAGGTAAAAAAACAAACCTAAATCTTATGAATACAGGAAAAACAAGTTACAGTAGTGAAGACATAACAAATATAAGCAATGCTACCTCGTATTTAGGGGATGTTTTGATTTCAGAAGAATCATCTATTACACCAACTTCCTCTGCTATTCCTGAAAACATAAGCTGTTCTGGCATCATAATAAAACTGCCTGACAGTTCTTCTTATGCAACATTGCTTAGAAACATTAAAAACAGTAAAAATTTAAGTAATGTGATAATAGACTTTAACAATAAGATTGAAACAATCAATTGTTTAGCATCAACTCCCGGATCTCGCAGTTCATATACGGGCTATCCTACAAACGTTACAGGAATACGTTTAACAGGAGTAAAATGTATCGGGGATGCCGCATTCTATGGATGGAGCGGATTAAAAAATGTCAGCATAACAATTCCTGCAAGCGTTACATATATAGAAAGCCATGCATTTACTATAAATGGTGGCAAACCAAACTTGAGCTATGAAATAACCAGTGGCTGGCAAAAAAATACCGGATCATCATGGCAAAACTGCAGTGCTCCTACGAGTTATTACGAGCTTGAATCCTATGGTCACCGCCGCCAATAAAACAGGTTTCAATAGCTGTCACTCTTGAAACAGCTCAAACATAGTCCTTGAATGCCGTCTGTCGCCTCCTTCGGACGGCATTCTTTTTTTAGGTGCATATCAAGTTTTATATCATTCCATGAAACATTTCGTAATATGAAACAAAACGTTTCATATCAGTCCACGTTTCGTTTCTATACACGCCACGAAACGTTTCATATTACTCCACGGTTTGTTTCCATACATTCCACAAAACGTTTCGTATCACTCCACGGTTTGTTTCTATACAGTTCGTTTTTTAATTAATTGCAATAATTTTCATTATAAGTTAAAATAACCACATTATGATATTTTCACCGGTAGAAATTGAACAGACTGTAAATATGTTTATGCGGCAGAAGCTTGATATCCGCTGCATCACTATGGGAATTTCCCTTCTTGATTGTGCAGCTGAAGATAGCAAAGTCGCATGTCAGAAGATTTATGACAAGATTATGAAAAGGGCACAGAACCTTGTAAAAGTCGGTCAGGACATAGAAAAAGAATTCGGAGTTCCAATCATTAATAAACGCATTTCCGTAACGCCTATTGCCCTTGTTGCCGGTGCAAGCAATGCAACTTCTTATGTAGACTACTGTCGCACACTCGATAAATGTGCTCATGAACTCGGTGTAAACTTCCTGGGCGGCTTCAGTGCCCTTGTGCAGAAAGGCATTACTCCAGCAGACAGAATTCTCATTGAATCAATTCCAGAAGCCCTTGCAGAAACAGAATGTGTATGTTCCTCCGTAAACGTCGGTACTACAAAAAACGGCATTAATATGAATGCCGTAAAACTGATGGGCGAAATCATAAAAAAGACAGCAGAAATTTCAAAAGACAAAGCTGTTAACGGCTGTGCAAAGCTCGTTGTATTCTGCAATGCACCAGAAGACAATCCATTCATGGCAGGTGCTTTCCATGGTCCTGGAGAAGGAGACGCTGTAATCAACGTGGGTGTTTCCGGCCCAGGAGTTATTCTTGCAGCTGCAAAAGAGTTTAAGGGTAAGCCTATCAACGAACTTGCAGATGGTATTAAAAAGATGGCTTTCAAGATTACCCGTATGGGTCAGCTTGTCGGAACAGAAGCTGCACACCGCCTTGGTGTAGACTTCGGTATTCTTGACCTTTCCCTTGCCCCAACACCAGCAGTAGGAGATTCTGTAGCACGCATCCTCGAAGAAATCGGTCTTGAAGGATGTGGCGCACCTGGAACAACAGCAGCCCTTGCAATGCTTACAGACATGGTAAAAAAAGGCGGTGTTATGGCTAGCACAAATGTCGGTGGATTAAGCGGTGCATTCATTCCTGTAAGTGAAGATGAAGGCATGATTAACGCAGTAAAGCAGAACAGCATAACGCTGGAAAAGCTAGAAGCTATGACAACAGTATGTTCCGTTGGTCTTGATATGATTGCAATTCCGGGAGACACTTCCGCAACAACCATAAGTGGTATTCTTGCAGATGAATTTGCCATCGGTATGGTAAATAACAAGACAACAGCCTGCCGTCTTATTCCTGCACCAGGTAAGAAAGCTGGTGAATGGGTTGAATTCGGCGGACTTCTTGGAGGATGTCCTGTAATGAATGTAAATAAATTCAGCTGTGCTGACTTTATTAACCGTGGCGGACGCATCCCAGCCCCAATCCATTCTTTCAGGAACTAGACCATTGTCTTCCCTGCACATCATTCTGGCTCAAACCGAACAGCAGTACACAGCGGCACAGTATTTTGTCTTGCCTTATGAACAGCACTGCTGTTCGCTCATGCAAAAGATTATTGCACGGGAAGAAAAACTTTATCTTATTGCAGAACAAAATAGAATTTGCGGTGTATTTTATTTTTCACAAGGTGGCACACTCTTGCCGTGCCTGCCACGCACAAGCAGAGAACTTGCGGATATGCTGCAGCAATTCTTTCATAAAAAGCATATCTTCTGCATTAACGGCAAATCCGATTACGTCACATTCCTAAACAAATTACTTACAGATAATGAAGACCATGAACTTGCAGATACTCGCTTTTATTATCTTATGGAACACGAATACCAAATACATTGTAATCTGTCACCTGCACATACACTTGAACAATGTCCTGCAACAAAAGCTGATGTTCTATTCCCCATGCATCTTTCCTATCTCATGGAAGAAGTAAGAAGTCCTGTCTCTACTCCAGATCCAATTGAAGAACGCACTGTATTAAAAAACATATTACATACACAGCATGCCATCGCAATTTTTAAGAATGGCAGTCCTGTAGCAAAAGCCCATACAAATGCGCAAGGAGTAAACTATGTACAGATTGGTGGTGTTTACACAGAAAAACAGAGTCGTCGGCAAGGCTTTGCAGGAATGCTTGTATCCAACATCGCAGAATGGGCACAGCAACACAACAAAAAAACAGTTTTATTTGTAGATAAATACAATTCAACTGCATTACATGCTTATGAAAATGCAGGATTTACTATTCAAGACAATTTCATAATATCTTATTTCGTTTGACATTTATCTAATTTGTTTCGATAATTTAAAGTATATGGAAAGAAAGAGAATCGGCCTACAATTAAATTCTCTTATAAGCGGCTACAACATAGATATATTCAATGCTTTGGAAGTTATATGCCGTCAGAAGAATTATGATCTTACTGTTTTTCAGGGTGGTGTTGAATTTGGCACACCCGCAACAAGACAGCAACAATTTATTTATAAACACGTAAACAAAAATAACATTGACGGACTTGTTATTACCTCTGGTTATTACAAAGCTATTGAAAGCGACATAAAAAGTGAAAAAGAAAAACTCATAGAAACAGTTCCACAAATTGCCATTGCAGAAACAAGAGAAGGCGAACCATATATCTACAGTGAATTCGAAAAGAACTTCATTGAAATGATTGAACACATGATTTTGGTTCACCACTGCAAGAACTTTAACATTGTTTCTGGACCAGAAACCAATACGGATTCCAGACGACGCATGAAGATATGTCTTGAAACTCTAGATAAACATAACATTCAAGTAGAAAAAAAACGTCTGTACATCGGAGGCTTTACAGAAGAAGGCGGTTTTAATGCCCTGCACTACTATGTAAAGCACAATCTTTTACCGACGGACTGCATTATATGTCTTAATGACGACATGGCTGTAGGCTTAATAGATTACGCAATCTCTCTTGATTACAAAATCCCAGAAGACTTCTGCGTCATAGGTTTTGATGACAGCGGTCATTCCGAATTTAACCACACAACAATTACAACCGTCGGTGGCAATATGCGCCAGTTCGTAACAAAAGCCGTAGATTGTATTGAACAGATGTGGCAGGGCGAAACTATTCCGCAACAAATCAAAATTCCAAGTTTTGTAAAATACCGTAAATCTTGTGGTTGTGTAGACTCTACTGATTTTGAAACTGACTACAAAGATTCCGAGGGTAATCCTCATCCTTATCCATATTCCACAATGAATTTCATGCATCAGCAATATTTCAGACTGGATCATGATATTGTTCTTATTCAGAAATTCATTCAATATCAAGTCAAGCCACTAACCATACAGGAATTTGTACCAGAACTTAAAAGATGGCTAGCAAAACTGCACATCAATGCCTGTGCAATAGTTATGTTCAAAAATAAAATATACATTGAGAACAATGCTGATTTTGAACTGCCGTCAACAGCAGACATACTACTTGCATACGAAGAAGGCATAAAGCAGAGCATTACACCTATTTCTTTTAATCCACAGGAATGCCTATATCCTAAAAATCTTTTTACCGACCAACGAAGAACCGTTGTTGTCCGCACATTATACTACAACAACTTCATCTACGGATACATGGTTTACGCCCCAGAAAATCTTCCGGCCACTCTTTACGACACAACGTACAACATGATTTCACTTGTCTTTAATTCGTCTGTCTTCTATACAGAAAAACTGGCATTAGAAAATCATCAGAATCTCGTAATGGAACAGCTTGAGCAGACTAATATTCAGCTTACAGACATTTCTCAGACAGATGAAATGACCAAGCTGTACAATCGGCGGGGTTTCTTTAATTTAGGTCAGCAGACCATAAATCTTGCCATTGAAATGGGCAAAAAAGGACTTGTATTCTATTCTGACATGGACGGTCTAAAGAAGATTAACGATACTTACGGACACGAAGCAGGAGATCAGGCAATAACAGGCATGGCTCTTGTTCTGCGTAAGGTTTTCCGAGCTCATGATGTTCTAGGAAGGCTTGGCGGAGATGAGTTTGTAATTGTTTCAGCAGGCATTGACGCTTCATCTCTTCCTAGAATAAAAGAACGTATTAACGAATCTTGCGAAGAATGGTACATGAAAACACATTCCCCTTTCCGTCTGAACATAAGTATAGGTGCAGTAGAATTTAATGAAGGAAATACCGATCTAGAAACCTTACTTACAATGGCAGATAAGATTCTTTACGAAGAAAAAGTAAAAAAACATACCCGCTCAGCTTTAAAAGATTTGAATTAGATTAAGCACCTGCTAAATTAAAGTCTTTCGGCACAAAAAGTGTTCCAGACTGAGATCCATCAACAAGGGAAGACAACGGCTTTTCATTACGGCTATTTGCCAAAACAAGAGGAATGCCAGAAGCCGTTGTTTTTTCCGCAGCCTGAATTTTTGTACGTATGCCACCAGTGCCAAAACTATTTGTATTACCCAATGTAATCTTTTTCAAAAGCTCAGGAATATCTGCTACAGTTTCAACAAGCTTTGCATTAGGATTAGTCTTTGGATTATCAGTGTAAACACCATCTATATCGCTAAACAGAATTAACAAGTCTGCACTCCACAAAATTGCTGTCAATGCAGAAAGGTTATCATTATCACCAATGCTATTTTCCTCAAACGAAACTGAATCGTTTTCATTAATAATAGGAACAACCCCCTCGTCTACAAGTGTAAACAGAGTGTTACGCATATTCAGTGTATGATGATAATCTTCAAAATCTTCTTTTATAAACAAAAGCTGTGCAACATGAAGCTGTTCCTGCTGAAAAGCTTCGCGCCATTTATCCATAAGCTCAACCTGACCAATTGCACACAAAGCCTGGCGGTAATGCATATCTTTTTTATGTGCCCAGCCATTAATACTTGAAAGCCCTGCAACCTGTGCACCAGAGGATACAATAATTACCTGCTTGCCCATAGAAATCAGTTTTGAACATTCACCAGCAATCTGATTCATAAAATCAAGATTTATTGTACCATCTGCCTTTGCAAGCGAATTGCTTCCAAATTTTATAACTATCTTTTTTGCATTTTGAATTGTTTCTTTTATTGTCATCGTATTTGTCCGTCACCGTCTATTAAAAACTTTGTCGTAGTCAGTGCTTTTATGCCCATTGGTCCGCGTGCATGCAGTTTCTGAGTACTTATGCCAAGCTCTGCACCAAATCCAAATTCTCCACCGTCTGTAAAGCGAGTGCTAGCATTTACATAAACACAGGCTGCATCTACTTTTGCCTGGAAAGCACGAGCATTCGCTCTATTGTTTGTTACAATGCACTCGCTATGCTTTGTGTTATGGGCATTAATAAATGCAATTGCTTCATCTATAGAAGAAACTATCTTTACAGCAAGAATAAAATCCAAAAACTCAAAGCCAAAATCTTCTTCTGTAGCCTTAACAATCTTTTTACTCTTAGAAGGAGTTGAACCATCCAGAATATCATAGCCGTTCAAGATAGCAAAGCTTTCTTCATCCACCCTCAACTCAACTTTTCCAGCAAGTTTCTTTGCAAGAGCAGGAAGGAAGGTTCTAGCCATGTTACTATGAATCAAAAGAGTTTCTATTGCGTTACAAGCACCAGGGCGCTGAGTCTTAGCATTGTAGGCAATATCACATGCCATTTCAACATCCGCACCATCATCTACATACAAGTGGCAAACACCAGCCCCAGTCTGAATTACAGGGATTTTAGCATTTTCTACAACCGTATTAATAAGACGTGCAGAACCACGTGGCAATACAACATCAATCTTGCCAACAGCTCCTAAAATCTGGTTCACATCATCATGGTCAACACTTTCACACAAATAAATAGAGTCGCTTACACCATCTTCGCCCGCATCAGAAAGTCCTTCCTTTATTGCCTGCACAATAGCCTTATTTGAAGCTAGTGCAGAAGAAGAACCGCGCAAAAGAATTGCATTACCACTTTTATATGCAAGTGAAAAAGCATCTACCGTAACATTTGGTCTAGATTCATAAATAATGGAAACAACACCGAGAGGCACGCGAACCTGACGAATCTGCATTCCTTTTGGAGCAGTCCATCCTGTAATTTCTTCGCCAATAGGATCGCCCTGATTAATAATAATCTCAATACTGTCTAAAATGCTCTTAAACTTTTTTTCATCAAGGGCAAGGCGCTCTACAAGAGCTTCTGTCATGCCCTTATTACGTGCATCAGCTACATCATTCTTATTTGCATTAAGAATGTCAGCCTTATGTTTAGTAATAGCAGCAGCCACACAGGAAAGCGCATGATTTTTCTGTGCAGCAGTATGGAGTGCAAGAGCTCCAGCACCTGCACGTAAACCGGAACAGATTGCATCAATATCCATAAACAGCCTCTATTAATTTAGTAATTTGCCAAAAAGTACATTCCCAAAAGGGTTACCGCTCTCATCTTAAATTCAGACCAGTCAGCAGTACGTGGAAGATTTTTCATGTACCACCAGAAAATTCCGAATTCAGGATCAATGCGAAGTGCATATTCATTAAAACCCTTTGTCTTTGTCTGTGAACCAAACATAAGATATACAACATCATCTACAATGCTAAAAAACAAAGGATATGCTTCTTTATAAGATTTTTTATTAAGATATTCTATAAATTCATCAAGATGATACAGAACCTGAGCTTTTAATTCTTCATCAGACTTTTCAACCCAAGTCTTTTGAATAAGAAGAACAAGGTTTTTATGAAAACTGAAATTAAGCTTTTCTTCACCGTCAGAGGAAACATCAACAATTTTTTTAAACGAATCGCCAACATTAAATGCACTGGCAATCACTACTGCAGCTGAAGAAATATCTTCATCTGCACTTGCAGAAAGCAACGTCCCTAAAGCCTTTACGGCAGAACTATCAACAAACTCTTCAATCTGATCATCATTCATATCATCGATATTCTAGAGTTTTTCGACATTTTTTGCAAGCAGTTCTATTTTTTCAAATCCTTCAAAACAAGAATGCGCTGATTGCTAGAACCGCGGAAAGCCAGACTGATGTCTTTTAATTCTTCAACAAAAGGTCCATCCACAAGCACATCTATGTACGAAAGCATTTCATCGGTACAGTCTATGTGCTTTCTGCCACCAGGCTGCAAATCCTTATCATACACATACCCAGTGTAGCACCAGATGTTTTTCTGAGGAAATTTTTCACGCACACGGCGTAAAAAAGGAGTAAGAACTATCTGATTTTCTTCTTCAAAAGGCTCTCCGCCAAGAATAGAAAGACCGCTTATAAAATCTGGCTCTAAAGCTTCAACAATTTCATCTTCAGCCTGCCAGTCAAATTCTTTACCATAGCAGAAATCCCAAGTTTCAGGCTGAAAACATCCCTTACAACAATTACGGCAGCCAGAGACAAACAAAGATACTCTGACCCCCTCACCGTCTGCTATGTCGTATTTTTTTATTGCGCCGTATCTCATTACAGATGCAGAACCCTTTCCTGAATTTCCTGAGTGCGTCCCTGATTCCAGAACTGAGTGCCAATATAACCGCAAGTACGGCGAGCAACATTCATAGTTCCCTGATCACGATTCTTACAGTTAGGACACTCCCACACAAGCTTGTCATCACTGTCCTTTACAATGCGAATTTCACCTGTATAACCGCACTTCTGACAGAAATCACTCTTAGTGTTCAACTCTGCATACATTATATTATTGTAGATATGCCTTAACAAAGCCATCACAGCAGGAATATTCTGTTCCATGTTAGGCACTTCTACATAACTTACAGCCCCACCCGGAGAAAGTTCTTGAAATTCAGATTCAAAAGACAACTTTGTAAAAGCATCAATAGGTTCTGTTACATGAACATGGTAACTGTTTGTAATGTAGTTCTTGTCAGTTACACCCGGGATAATTCCAAAGCGTTTTTTAAGGCACTTTGCAAATTTATATGTAGTGCTTTCAAGCGGAGTACCGTATACAGAATAATCAATGTCCTCATTAGCCTTCCACTTTGCACAGGCATCATTCAACACCTTCATTACTTTAAGTGCAAAAGGCTTTCCCTCTTCGTCAGTATGAGACTTACCAGTCATATAGCGTGTACATTCATACAAACCTGCATAACCGAGGGAAATAGTTGAATAGCCTTTATACAAAAGCCTATCTATCTTTTCGCCTTTCTTTAAGCGTGCAAGAGCACCATTCTGCCAAAGAATTGGAGCTGCGTCGGACTTTGTACCAACAAGACGGTCATGGCGAATACGCAATGCACGGTGGCACAATTCAAGACGCATATCAAGCAAAGTCCAAAAGCGCAACATATCTCCACCAGAAGTACATGCAACATCAACAAGGTTAAGCGTAACAACACCCTGATTAAAGCGTCCATAAAACTTAGGGCGTCCCGTTGCAGGATCTTTATATACAGTAAGGAATGAACGACATCCCATGCAAGGGTAACAGTTGCCGTCTTTAATTTCCAGCATCTTCTTTTCAGAAATGTAATCAGGAACCATACGCTTAGCCGTACATTTTGCAGCAAGCTCTGTCAAATGATAATATTCAGAGCCCTGTTCAATGTTATCTTCTTCAAGAACATAAATCAGCTTTGGGAATGCAGGAGTAATCCATACACCAGACTCATTCTTTACACCCTGATAGCGCTGCTTCAAAACCTCTTCTATAATCAAAGCAAGATCTTTCTTTTCCTGCTCGCTACGGGCTTCGTTAAGATACATAAAGACAGTCACAAAAGGAGCCTGTCCATTAGTTGTCATAAGTGTAATAACCTGATACTGAATTGTCTGAACACCGCGCTTAATTTCATCGCGAAGACGTTGATTTACCATAAAATCAAACTGGTCTTCATCAATATTAAGCTTTGTAGCTTCAACCATGTCGCGAATTTCTTTCTTAATCTTCTGACGGCTTACTTCTACAAATGGAGCAAGATGAGCTAGAGAAATGCTCTGTCCACCGTACTGGCAACTTGCAACCTGAGCAATAATCTGAGTAGCAATGTTACATGCAGTAGAAAAAGAATGAGGGCGGTCAATTCTTGTTCCGCTGATTACAGTACCGTTCTGCAACATATCATCAAGATTAACCAAGTCACAATTGTGCATGTGCTGTGCAAAATAGTCAGCATCGTGGAAATGGATAATACCTTCTTCATGTGCTTTCTGAATATCAGGATCAAGCAAAAATCTGCGAGTAATGTCCTTACTTACCTCGCCAGCCATATAATCGCGCTGAACAGAAACGACAGTCGGGTTCTTATTAGAATTTTCCTGCTTTACTTCTTCATTATTTTCTTCGAGAAGGCTCATTATCTGCTGATCTGTAGTGTTTTCCTTACGCATCAGCTGATGGCGGAAACGGTAAGTAATGTAAAGCTTGGCAACTTCATAAGCACCATTTTCCATAATGCCGTTTTCAACAAGGTCCTGAATGTCTTCAACATTCAATGCATGACCTTCATTATGACAGTGAAGTTCAATGTCACAGGCAATGGATTCAATCTGCTGCTCACTCAGGCGCTTAGATTCTTCTACCTGAGCATTTGCCTTTTCAATAGCTTTAATTATCTTTTCACGATTAAATAATACTTCCGCACCGCTACGTTTTATAATCTTCATGAACACCCTCAAATAAAATTATCCACAATATAATTATTTGTAATAATTAAACTTAGACAATTTATACACTCCACCATATATGGTGGGCTATCAATTATTAGTGTACTAGCGATGGTGTTTTTAGTCAAGATGAAAAACTACAAAGAAGACATAAAAAATACAAAAAAAGGCGGAAAAATTACCAAACTTTCGGTAGTTTTTCCGCCTTTATTATTGCCATTCAAGCCCCGAACGGCTGTCTAATCCAAGTCCAAATCACACCTTAAACTGATCTATCTGGCTGCCTATTTTCAAGATAGACTGCTTAACCTCGTCTACCATTTCACCTAGAGTATTTCCAATTTTACCAATTTTTCTAGTACCATCCGAAACACCATTCATGTCCCTAAGCAGATTATTTGTCGCCTGCTTTAAGCGAGTAACCTGATCAATGGCAGCCTTATTTTCTCCGTCCATCTGGTTTGAAGAATCGCGGACCAAAATCATGCTCTCATTCATAGAATGAAGGGATTCACGAATTTGTTTAGAACCGCTGTTCTGCTCTTCCATGGCAGCCTTAATCTGAGCAACAAGTTCATCCGTCTCATCAATCTTGCCAGAAACAGAATCAAATGCCGTGCTTGACTCTGTAGAAGCAGAAACAACTTCAGAAATGGAATCTTTAATATTTTTAAGCTGTTCACCAATAGTCTTTGACTGAGATGAAGAAGTTTCAGAAAGCTTTCGAATTTCATCCGCAACAACAGCAAATCCCTTACCAGCCTCTCCAGCATGGGCAGCCTCAATAGCCGCATTCATAGCCAAAAGATTTGTCTGCTCAGCAATGCTTGAAATTGCAAGGTTAGCTTCCATAAGCATATCAGACTGCGATTCTATCTGCTTAATCTTTTCGTTAACAGCAGACTGCTTGTCAATTCCGTTCTTTGCATTATCCCGAAGCCCCTCAAAAGAAGAAGCCATCTTATCTACACTCTGGTTTACGCTGGCAATGTTACCAATCATCTCTTCAACAGCACACGAAGCATCACTAACACCGTCGGACTGGTTTCCAATCATGCCGCTAAGGGTTTCAATTGCCGTAGAAACCTGCTTTACAGACTTTGTTGTTCCTGTAACAGATTCAACCTGACTTTCCAGCTGAAACTGCATTGAATCAATGCTCTGAATAATCTGGTCAATAGAATTTTGAGTAGTAAACATTGTTTCATGCAGACGGTCTCCGCTCGTAATAAGAGACGCATTCGACTCTTTAACCGTCTTCATAATGCCCTGAAGCTTTTCTATAAACATGTTTACGCTGTCAACCAGTTCATCCATAACCTCAAGGAATGGAATGCTATTCAGTTCTACACGCTTTGTTAAGTCTGCATTTCCAGAAGAAAGATCCACCACAGCACGCTTTAAGATTCTTACCGTGTAAATCGTATTCATGCAGAATATTACAGCACCAACTACAAGAATGACAAACAGACACACAGCAAGAGGACCTACACAGTTCTTTAAAGCAACCATAAAGTTATACTTCTTTGCAAATACCATGTGCCAGTTTATGAGAGAAAGAGGAGCCATCAAAAATTCATGCCCCGCAGAATGTTGTGGAATAATCTGCTTAGGAAGCAAATCAAGCCCTTCAAGATCCGGAATTTTGCTTACAACAGACACATTCTGTGCAAGCAGCGATTTATCCTGTGCACCAGTTATTACAAGGTCATCATTATAGATGTACATCGTTACATCCGATGGCAAGCCCTCGTACATGGAATCAATGAAGTCCGTAAGCGGAATCCCCGTTCCCGCCATGCCAATAGGCTTACCTGCATCATTACGAATTACAGCATTAACCCAAAGAAAAGTTCCACCCAAGTCTGGGTTATAGTTTATGTTAAAGTTATACACATCTGTATCGTAAAGCGTCATGTTGTACCAGTAGTTTTCTTCTTTCGTCGGGTCTACCACATACTGACCTTTCATGTCCTGATAAAATATCAAATCCTTATCGTTTACAAAGAATACAGATTTTGAAAGATACGCATCCATAAAACCGCGAAGCTCTTCAAATGCAGACTCTTTAAGTGCTGAATTTTCTGGATTTTCCATGTATTTCTTAATAGTAGGATTTTTTACCATTTGAACAACCAGACTAAGCTGGGAATTCAAACTCGAAGTAAACTGCAAAGTTTTTACTTCTGCACGGTGCGAAAGTGCTTCCTGAGCCGCATTCCTAAACCTTATCCTTGTAACAAGCGTCGTTACAACAATAACCAAAATGAATGCTAGAAGCGCAATAATCAAAAGTTTTGCATTAAACTGTGCCCTAGACTGTCTTGCCATGCCTAACCTCCTTAAACCCAAACATGGTACTAAGAATTTAATAATAGCATGCTTTTTTCTATAGCACAATAAATTTAATTCTATTAAATATTATTCAGAATTTTGAATGTAAGAGATGAGTCTTTTAAGTTCTTCAAGCTCCGAGTTTTTACTCATATATTCTTCTTTTGCGTTATCCAGCTCCAGATGCAGGGCAGGAGAAGGAAAACATCCAGAATCAAGAAACTCGTAAAGCAGTTTATTATAGTGGTTGCGGACATGGGGAATCTCAATATCTTCCAGTTCGCGAATGCGGCTTTCTATATCAGATTCATCCATGTCCTGCATGAATTATACGTTCCTGATGTCTTCCAGTTTAAGATTAAAGTCGTTTATGATTTTTTCAAACTCTGAAAGTTCTATGTCTGTTACCCTCATAGTCACTTTGCGGCAGTTTTCATCCTCAACATCCGAAGTAACAAGAGAAACAATGTTTGCCTTGTGTTCTGCAAGAATTTTAGAAAAATCAGCAAGGGCACTTGGCTTGTCGCTCATCACAAAAGTAGCACGTACACCAGCATGGCGTGTACCAAACATGTTAACAAAAGAACGGAACAAGTCACTTTCCGTAATAATACCAACAACAAGACCGTTGCGAAGAACAGGCAGACAGCCAATATCCATGTCATCCATAAGACGGGCAGCTTCTTCAACAGGTTCCGATTCCGTAACGGTAATAACCCTTTTAACCATTGTCTTTTCTACAGTCAGCTTGCTCAAAAGATAGCTCAACTCAAACATATCAAGAGTTGTAGCTTCACTTGGAGAAGCCTTAATCAAGTCACTTTCCGTAATAAGCCCTACCAAAGCACCGTTCTTGTCCAAAACAGGCAAACTGCTTATATGCTTCGAATTCATCAGACCTTTTACTTCTGGAATTGAAACATCAGTAGTTACTGTTATAGGATTTTTAGTCATTACGTCTTTTACTAACATTTTTACCCTCCTAAGTATGCAGATTTAACCGCATTATCTTTAATCAAGTCCTTAGCGACACCACTCTTTGTTATGCTTCCGGTCTCAAGAACATACGCACGGTCTGCAATAGACAGAGCTTTGTATGCATTCTGCTCAACCAGAAGAATAGTTGTTCCGTTTGCGTTTATCTTCTTAATAATATCAAAAATTTCATCAACAAGTATAGGAGCCAACCCCATACTAGGCTCATCAAGAAGCAAAAGTTTTGGTTTTGCCATAAGACTGCGCCCCATTGCAAGCATCTGCTGCTCACCACCGCTAAGAGTGCCGGCAAACTGCTTAATTCTTTCTTTAAGGCGAGGGAAAAGCTCAAACACCCAGTCCAAGTCCTTTTTTATGCCGTCAGCGTCATTACGTGTGTAATAACCCATTTCAAGATTTTCCTTTACACTCATATTGGCAAATACACGACGGCCTTCCGGCACTTGAATAAGCTTCTGCTTTACAATTTTGTCCGCAGGAAGTTTTGTAATGTCATTTCCTTCAAAAATAATGGAACCAGACTCTTTCTTAATAAGATTACTAATAGAATGAAGCGTTGTAGTTTTACCAGCTCCGTTAGAACCAATCAGACTGATAATTTCACCTTCTTCAACAGAAAAAGAAATTCCTTTCAATGCCTTAATTGCACCGTAAGAAACAGCAAGATCTTTTACTTCAAGAATACTCATTCATCACCTCCAGCCTGAACAGCATCATAGCCAGAACCAAGATAGGCCTTAATAACTTCTTTGTTTGACTGAATTTCAGCAGGCTTACCACTGGCAATAATGCGTCCGTAGTTAAGCACCATAAGACGCTCACAAATGCTCATAACAAGCTTCATGTCATGCTCAATAAGCAGAACTGTCAAGTTAAATTCTTTGCGTATGAATGAAATCATATTCATAAGGTTTTCTGTTTCCTGTCCGTTCATGCCAGCGGCAGGTTCATCCAAAAGCAAAAGCTTTGGCTTACTTGCAAGAGCACGGCAAATTTCAAGCTGACGCTGTTCGCCATAAGGCAGATTTTTTGCATACTCTTCCATTTTACCATCAAGATGAAATAGCGAAAGCAGATTCTTTGTACGCTCCCTCATGATAATTTCATCTTTGCGGAATTTTTTTGTCCTAAACTCTACATCAAACGGATTAACAGTACGGTTCTGATGCAAAGCAATCTTAATGTTGTCGGCAACAGAAAGATTGCCAAACAGACGAATATTCTGGAATGTACGCGCAATGCCAATGCGGTTCAACTGCGCAGGAGACTTTTTATTAATCATCTGAAGCTTACCGTTACGGTCTACAAAAGTGATTGCTCCCTCTGTTGGCTTGTAAATGCCCGAAAGCATATTAAATACGGTAGTCTTTCCAGCACCGTTAGGACCAATCAGACCAATCAGTTCCCCATTATACATATCAAGACTGAAATCGCTTACAGCACGGAGACCACCAAACTGAATTGCAATATTTTTTGCACGAAGCAATAATTCTCTTTCTTCTGCCATTACTTAGCCTCCTGTGTCTTAGAATCTTTTTTAAGAAGCTTTCTGATAAGTCCCGGAATTCCGTCATACATCTTTACAAAACTCAATTCCTTTGTACCAAGAAGTCCCTGAGGTCTAAAGAGCATAACCATAATCAGAATTACAGGGTAAATCAAAAGTCTGTAATCCTTTAAGAAACGCAGGAATTCCTGCAGGATAGTCAGAACAAAGGCTGCAAGAATGCCGCCTGTAACGCTTCCCATTCCACCAAGAACAACGTAAATCAAATCGTTTATGGAGTTGTTAAACGAAGCAAGATCTGGCTTTACAAAACCAATGAAAGCTGCATACAAAGCACCGCCAATTCCCGCAATAAAGGAAGCAATAACAAAACCAATCATTTTATAAAGGAAAACACTAATGCCGTTACTGTTGGCTGCAACCTCATCTTCACGTACAGAAAGAATTGCTCGGCCATAAGTAGAACGCAGGAAGTTCTGCAACAACACTATAATAAGAACAAGAGTTCCTATTATTACCAAGTATGAAAGGCTTGCACCAAAATCAAGTGATGTTGTAAACAGTGTAGAAAACTGCTTTCCGTTAGGACCTCCAGTAATTCCCTTTAAGTTTACCAATACAACGCGGATAATTTCACCGAATGCAAGGGTAACAATTGCAAGATAGTCACCTTCAAGTTTAAGTGTTGGAAAGCCTATCAAAAAGCCAAAGAATGCAGCTACAAAGCCAGCAATTACAATGCTAACTCCCAAAGGAATGTGACAGTTTGCAGTAAAAAGAATTACGGCATAAGCTCCAAGTGCTTCAAAGCCAGCCTGTCCAAGCGAAAGCTGCCCCGTAATGCCACAAATCATGTTTACGCTTATTGCCATGATTGCATTAATAGCACCAAGAGTAATAATCTGGGCAGGATACCCATTTATTATATGAGCCTGAATTAACAGGGCGGGAATGATGATGCTTGCAACAGCAACAACTCCTGGAATAATCATATTACGTATTACTTTATTTTTCATCGTTACACTCCTCATCAAACCTTAACAACACGTTTCTTACCAAGCAATCCAGCTGGTTTTACCAGAAGCATAATAATAAGAATGCTGTAGGAAATTGCATCTGCATACTGAGAAGACAGATATGCCTTTGTCATTGTCTCTGCAACACCAAGAATAATTCCACCAACCATGGCACCTGGTACAGAACCAATGCCTCCAAGAACTGCTGCTACGAAAGCTTTTAGTCCCGGGATGTAGCCCATTGTTGGGGAAATCTGCGGATATGCTGTTGCATACAAAACGCCGCCAGCACCAGCAAGAACAGAACCGATTACAAACGTAATTGCAATAGTATTATTTACACTGATGCCCATAAGGCTTGCGGCTCCCAAGTCGTAACTTACGGCACGCATTGCCTTTCCCATCTTTGTGTAATTGATGATGTAATTAAGAACGAGCATAAGTACTGCGGAAGAAATAATAACTATAATCTGAATATTTGAAATTGTAATAAGACCTATGTTGTACATTTTTGTAGGCATAGTTGGGAACTGTCGTGGTGCAGGTCCAACAAAAGGGAGTACACGCATAAGGTTTTGCAGAATGAGTTCCACTGCAATTGCGGTAATGAGCGAATTAAGTCTTGGAGCATTCCGCAAAGGGCGGTAAGCACAGCGTTCTATTAAAAGGCTCAGCAGGGCACAGACAATCATTGCCACTAAAAATGCACAGAAAAGTCCGACAGGAGTTGCCCCCATGTTCCTTAATACAAAATAACCAGCGTAAGCCCCAACCATCATTACATCGCCATGTGCAAAATTTATGAGCTTTACAATGCCATAAACCATTGTATAGCCAAGTGCAATCAATGCATAGATACTTCCCAGCGAAAGTCCGTTTACTACTTGTCTTAAAAAGGTATCCACCAAATCCTCCAAATATTAAAAAAAGGGGTGCACACCAAACCGGCATGCACCCCTTTGTGCAGAGACATTCTAACAATTTTTATTAATAGTAGCAATACCAGCTAAAAAATAATCTAGCCTATAAGTCTATGATTTCCGTTTTCATTTCATCAATAAAGATGTATGATAATAAACATGATAAGAAAAGAAATATTTACATTCCTATGCCTTATGGCAATGGTACTTTTGATTAGTTTCGTGATTTACAGATTAATCCGCAGGGGAATAGAAAAACGACAGAACATGGCTGAGGAACGCATAAAAGCCATGTCGCAGAGCGAAGAAGGTCGCAAACAGCTTGAACTGGAGAGCGAAAAGAGGGATAAGCAGATGAAAAGATTTCTCCGCATTGCAATGCCGTTGTATCTACTTGTGTATGCACTCATATTAGTAAGCGGGCTAGCAGGTTTATACTTTATAGTTAAGGACTTCATAGAAGGGAATCTTTTTGAAGAAAATACTTTAAAAGTCTTATTGAACTTTGTTAAGTCTGTGCTTTTCATAATCCTTGCAATAATGATGTTTATAAAAACCTTCAAGGAAATAAGAAAAAAAGACTGTATTGAGACAGAAAATGAATAATGATTTAAGACGGATTGTATTTTTTCTAATATTCCTGTTCTTCTTTGTCCGTTTTTTCGTAATTCCTGCAATACGAATTATTGTAAATGTAGTAAGACTTGCCAGATTAAAACATCAAATTGAACTGTTTGGAACTGAAATTGTCAAAGTCAAAGAGAAAAAGAAAATAGGAAAATCTTTTTATATTTATCACACAGTAATAATTATACTTTATACTCTGTTAACACAAGAACCTCTTTTGCTATTACTGAATCTGTTTGTTATCCCTCAATTATTAGATACGATTGTAATGGAAAAATATTCAAAGCATAATGGATTTTACGAAAATGGAATCGTTAAAGGACAGCTCTTTGAATGGAAGGATATTTTTTCATGGAAGAAGATAGATGAAGATAAACTGTCTATTCTAAAGCAGGACGGTTTACGTTTCGACATTGAGACAGCTTCACAACAAGGTAAAGTAATAGATTTTTTAATTTCAAAAGGAATACAGACAGAAAAATAAAAAGATATGGTATGGCATTTTATGCAATCTAGGTCATACAAATGCCATACTTTTGAAAAAGCGGCAAACAACCGCACCACTTACCGCCGTTTATATGTCTTTAGCATCTCCACCATGGCAGCGTACACAGGCTTTGGGGTTCTGTTGTAGTCAAACGGCAGGGCATAGCCGAAAGTCGGGAAGGTTCCGGGAATCCAGCTTCCGTTGTCGCTGTAGCCCCACATAATGTAGCTTTTTACGTTAGGCTCTTCCAAAGCCATTTTTAAAAGAGTACAGTAAATGTCACCTTGTGCCTTTTCATACGACTTAGGATCAGACGAAGGAATTCTTACATCAATCTCGCTGAACGAAATTTCAATGCCAAGCTCAGCATAACGGCGGATGTTCTCACGAATCGCATCTTCATTCAAAGGCTGAGTGCCGTCCAAGTGCAGCTGCATTCCAATTCCATCTATAGGAACCCCCCGCTTCTTATAATCCTTTACAAGATTATACAAAGCCTCAGACTTTGCATAGCCCAAGTTTTCATTATTATATTCATTAAGATAAAGCTTTGCATTCGGATCGCACTCACGGGCTTTTCTTAGAGCATGCTCAATATATTCAGGACCAATCAGATTGTACCAGATAGTCTCACGCATAGTACCATCTTCATTGAACATCTCGTTTACAACATCGTAAACCTTTACCTTACCCTTGTAGCGCTCCATTACAGTCTGAATGTGCTCATCCATTGCAACAAGAGCCTCTTCGCCTGTAGTCAAATTTGATATGAACGGAGGATTCTGCTGATGCCAGAAAAGAGTATGAAACTTTACGTTAATGTCATTTTTCTGAGCAAACTCCATAAGATTATCAACATCGCTCCAGTTCCAGAACCGCCTGTTAGGACGCAAGTTACCGCACTTCATATTGTTTTCCGAAACAATCATAGTTGCGTTTTCTGCAACAATATCAACATTAGGATGCTGAATAAGGTCTCCGCTTGTTACGGCAAAACCAAAATCCAACCCCTGCTTGTTGGCATAATAATGTGCATTTTTCTTTGCACAGCCACAGGTTAAAAGAGCAAGAATAATCGTACAGGATAAGATAATTTTTTCTTTCATAAAAACAATATCGGCATTTAAAGCAAAATTGCCCTGCACTAAGCAGGGCAATTTTATTTACTTTTTATAAATTAAAGGACTTAAATAACTTATGGATTAACTGTTGCTTCGTACTTTGTATCAAGTCCGGCAGCACCCTTTACAAGTTTAATCATTACAGCAGACTTAACAGGGTTGTGGTGTTCATCAAATGTAAGATGTCCTGTTACATAATCGCCGTTTGTAGCTTCGAGAGCTTCGCGAACCTTTGCTGCATCTGTTGAGCCAGACTTTTCAATAGCGTCTCTGAGCATGTAAACACAGTCATAACCAAGAGCAGCAAATGCATTTGGAGCTTTCTTGTATTTTTCCTCGAATGCAGAAACAAACTTCTGTACAGCTGGGCTGTCGCTGTCTGTTGCATAGTGGTTTGAATAGTATCCGTTAAGAACTTCATCACCAGCATTGTTTGTAAGACCGTCCCATCCGTCTGCACCGATGATAGGTACTTCAATGCCCTGTGCACGAAGCTGTTTTGCAATCAAAGCTACTGTACCATAGTAGTCTGGAAGATAAACAACTTCAGGATTTGCATTCTTAATTTTTGTAAGCTGTGCGTTAAAGTCTTTGTCGTCTGTGCTGTATGATTCTTTTGCAACAATAGTACCGCCCAAAGATGTAAAGCGTTCTACGAAGTTGTCTGTCAAACCTACAGAATAGTCGTTCTGAATGTCATAAAGAATAGCAGCAGTTTTTGCACCAAGATTGTCAGCAGCAAACTTACCGCCAACTTTTCCCTGGAATGGGTCTGTATAACATGCACGGAAGATGTAGTTTCCAGCATCTGTAATTGCGAGTGCAGTTGCAGCAGGTGCAAGCTGAACAACGCCGTTTGACTGTGCAAGGTTTGTAATTGCAAGTGTACAGCCAGATGTCAAAGAACCGATTATCATGCGGATTCCGTTCTGTGTTGTAAGTTTCTTATATGCGTTTACAGATTTTGCAGGATCACCTTCGTCATCTTCACAGATGAACTCAATATTCTTTCCATTAATTCCGCCAGCTGCGTTAATTTCTGCAACGGCAAGGTCAATTCCGTTTTTGCATTCAACGCCATAAACAGCAACGCCACCAGAAAGAGGAGCAATGCCGCCAATCTTGATTGAATCGCTCTTTTTAGAAGAACAGCCCATCAAGCAGAATGAAGCCAAAGCAGCTGCTACAACAGCAATGTTTCTAACCATTTTTTTCATATTAACCTCCAGAATATGAATTTTTTAAGCTACTGTGCATAATAGCGAATTATTCTTATTTAGTAAAGTAAAAAATTGCATAAATATGCAGAAATTTAAATATATATGCAGATTATAGGGATTTTGGAAGATTTTTGCTACCCATAATATAAAAAAGTTGCTACTGAAACGGAAAAAAGATGCGTCTAGAACGGTACACCGATGCTACCGAAACGGTACACCGTTACTTACTAGAACGGAACTCCGATGCTACCGAAACGGAACTCCGTTACTTACTAGAATGGAACACCATTACTTACTAGAACTGAACACCGTTGCTTACTAAAATGGAAGACCATTACTTACTAGAATATAAAAAAATTGCTACCGAAAAAAAAACAGCCCATAGGGGGCTGTTTTTAGTTTGTTTAGAAAATTTAGTTACTTAATAAAAAAGTTGGTCCACCGTAAGTAGAAGAAACACTTCCTGCAGTAATCTTAAAGCTGGTCATTACCCCATGTTCAGGTCCAGCACCAAAAGAAAATCCGTGAGAACCACATTCAGCATGAGTTAAAGTACAGGGATTTCCTGTTTTTGTAAATGAAACATTACTGCCCGTCATAAGAGGATCTGAGTCTTGTATAATCCAAGTACAGAATTCCCCAGGAATTTCCCCATTCACAGAAAAAGTCACAGGAGATGTAGCCGCACCATCCATAACTGTTTGAGCTGTACAACTGGGTGTAATAAGCGTAAGCGAAACTTTATTATTACCAGCTGTCACCTTGTAGTTTTTCTTACCTGCAAAATAGGTTCCAGGTCCTCCACTAATGCCTACTATGATATTTACAACAGCTCCTTTTGGAACATCTTCCACAACAAGAGTTGCTTTTCCGTTGCTTACAGTTGCCTCGCCAGAATACTCAAAGTCACCCTTTATTTCTACGGCTACAGTTGCACCGTCTCCCCACTCAGAAAGAACACCTCTGGCAACGCCCCTTCCGCCTTCTTTGTTCAAAGAAAGACTTAGTGTTGAAGCAGAGTCGCTAGCCGAGCCGCCACCAGAACAAGATGCAAACATAAAAATAGCAGTACCAATCAAAACCGCGGACAGTATTCGCCTAATAAATGAACGTGTCATTAGCCACCTCCGTTTACTCATTATTATCGGAAAATCTCCAATATGTCTATTATTGTAAACCTCAGATACGGAATTTATTTATCTCATTTGTAACATTGCCAATTGAATCCCTATTCTTATGAGCCTGTTCATTTACATCCGATACGGAACTTGTAATTTCACTTATTTCAGAAGAAATTTTATCCATATTATTTGAAATTTCTATAGAACCGCTTGCAAGGCTTTTCATATCTTCCAAAACAGCCTGTCCATCCTTATTCATTTCAACAATGCCATTTTTTACACCGCCTGTAAGACTGTTAATGTCCTTCATTACACTTAAAATCTGCTGACTGCCAGCATTCTGTTCGTCCATTGCGGCTTTTATAACAGTTTCCTGTTCAGAAACTTCCTTAGTATTATTAAAAATTGTTTCAAACTGACTAGTAATATCTTTTGAAGATTTTGCAATATCGGTAATCAAATCTTTAAGACCTGTAAGTGCATCCGAAATCTTCTTTCCCTGTGCATTAGAATCTTCTGCAAGTTTACGGATTTCGCCAGAAACAACGGCGAAACCTTTTCCAACCTCACCTGCATGAGACGCCTCTATAGCAGCATTCATTGCCAAAAGATTGGTCTGAGCTGCAATGTTGGAAATTATGTTGGATGCTTCCATAAGACCATCTGAATTTTCAAAAATCTTATCTGTAAGATCAGCTGTCCTTCGTACAACTTCACGCCCCTTTGCTGCAGAATCTGTAAGTTCTTTTACAGATTTAGCATTCTTTTCAAGAATATCAGTTACGGAACGGATATTTGCAACCATCTGTTCAATGGCAGAAGAACCTTGTGCAACACTGTTTGCCTGCTCGGCAATGCTTGAATTCAGTTTATCTATATTTTCAGAGATTCTCTTAACCTTATCCGATGTCTGTGAAACATCAGAACGCTGAATGCCTATCTGATTTTTTATAAGGACAACATTTGCATCTATTTTATGAACGGCCGATGTCGCTTCATTCATATTATGAGAAAGATTTGTCGCAACACTGTCCATTACTGTAGATTCCTTCTTTATGGATTCTATGAGGCTGCTGATTTTTTCCATTGTCTTGTTAAAGTAAACAGCCAAATCATAAAGTTCATCATTTCCATTTAGCGGAAGCCTTTTAGTCAAATCTCCGTCACCTTCGGAAATGTCTTTTAAAAGCAAAACTGTTGAATTCAACGGATTTGTAACCGTTTTTGCAAGAACAAAGGCAACAAGAACGCTGAGCACTATAGAAACAACCACAACAATTGTAATTACAGTCAGTACAACTTTATTTGCCTTATTGATGTATGCAAGCGGAGCTGCAACAATGTAATCCAGATTTACGTAGTTGTTTTGAGATGGCAATGACGAAAATTCATATTCAATGCCTTTGTAATGGGCAATGAATGTCTTTTTTTCTCCATGAGTAAAGCTGTTCAGCTCTTTTATATCAAGAGTATCCAGCTTATGAAATTCTGTCTGTGCATCAAGCTGATTAAGAATAATATTGCCACTGTTATCAAGAATAATAAAAGAAAGGTCCGTGTCATTATCCTTAAAGGCTTTCATGAGGGAATCAAGATAATCAAATTTTATGTCTGTAGCAACAACGCCTCTAGGTTTTCCATTTACATCGTTAAAGTATTTTGAGGCAACGATTGTTCTACCTCCAAGCGCTGTTTCATATACATCGGAAATATAAGTTTTGCCGTTGTTATTCTTTGCGTTTTTATACCAAGAACGAGTCCTTGCATCATAGTTATTCGGACGAGGTTCTACAGGATAGCGGACATAAGCACCTGTGGATTCAAGGGATATGGAAATGCCTGTTATTTCCGGCTTTTCTTCTGTAAAAGTTTTTTCCAGCTCATAGACGGAACGTTCATAAGAACCAAAGTTTTCAGGACTAACGGGGATTTTTCCGCTTGGGTCGGTTTTGTTTACATAGGAAGTTATGCTGTCATCAGGTTGCATTATCAGTTCTATTTTTGCAAAGGCATTTGAAAAAGTATCAAAGCTTTCAAAATAGTTTTCAATTGCAACGTCTACTTCAGAAATGATATTTTTGAAAGAATTTTCAAATGCATTTTTGTCTATTACTTTCATCTTGCTGTAGATGATTGCACCGAATGCCAGCAAAATAGAAACCGTAGTCACTGTAACCCCAAAAATGATTTTTGAAAAAACTGTTATCCTGACTTTTTCCATATATAAACCCCCGTAAAAACTTTCTCCCAACTATATTTTAAAGCCTCATTTGCCGAATTGCAACCTTGAATTTTAAAATTCAACAAAAAGTAAACCGCTTTCTAATCCACATTTTTTATGCTACACTGTCCGCATGACAAGACAGATGATTATGGGCAATCAGGCAATTGCGCTTGGTGCGCTCAAAGCTGGGGTAAATCTTGTGGCAGGTTACCCTGGAACACCTTCTAGCGAAATAATAGAATTCATTGCCAAATACAAGGAACAGACAGGAACTTATGTTGAATGGTCTGTAAATGAAAAAGCTGCCGTAGAAGTTGCCGCAGGTGCAAGCTATGCAGGAAGCCGCACTCTCGTTACCATGAAGCAAGTCGGACTAAACGTAGCCTCAGACCCTGTAATGTGCCTTTCCTACGTGGGAGTAAAGGGCGGCATGGTTATAGTTTCCGCAGATGATCCGGGACCAATATCAAGCCAGACAGAACAGGACACACGTACATTCGGCGCATACTCCAAGATTCCTGTTTTTGACCCGTCCACACCGAAGGAAGCATTCGATATGATTCAAGAAGCTTTCGCTCTTTCAGAAAAATACAGTACGCCTGTAATTCTGCGTCCTACGACGCGTGTAGATCATGCCTACCAGTCCATGGAATTTCCAGAGCTAAAGCCATGCCGTCAGAGAGGAACATTTGAAAAAGACAGCCAGCGATGGGTTATCTTTCCAAAAGCTTCCTATAATAACCACAAACGCATATTCAACCGCAACCTGAGTACATTACCAAAAGAGTTTTCCACATCATCATTTAATTATATAGATGACATTGGAACAAAGACAGGCCTAAACTTTGCCGCAGGAGGCATCTCTTGGTGCTATCTAAAAGAAGCCCTGTGCACACTCAAAGAAAGCCATCCGCAGAACACACTCATTGCAAACGCGCGCATACTTAAGATTGGCACTCCATACCCCTTCCCAGCGCCATTTGCAAAAACATTTCTGCAAGACACAAAAGAAATCACAGTGTTTGAAGAACTTGACCCAGTAATCGAACAGGAACTCATTTTACTTTGCGGAAAAGAACAGCTGGCGACAAAAGTTCACGGCAAGATGGACGGCACAGTACCAGAGGCAGGAGAACTTTCCGTAGAAATCATAAAAAAGATAATCGAAAGACTTGCCGGCATTACAGAGAACGAATCTGCATCTCAAACAGAAAAACCAGTTCCATCTCCAGAGCTGCCAGTACGTCCGCCAGTCCTGTGTGCAGGATGCCCTCACCGCGGAGCATTCTATGCCGTAAAACAGGCAATGAAAGGCCAAAAAACTGCCTACTGCGGAGACATCGGTTGCTACACGCTAGGCAATGCAAAACCTTTAGACATGTGCGACACTTGTCTTTGCATGGGTGCGGACATTACAATGGCGCAGGGCTTTTACCACAACGAGCCTGACAGAAAATGCTTTTCATTTATAGGGGACTCCACATTCTTTGCCTCTGGCATAACAGGCGTTGTAAATGCAGTATACAATCAGTCACATCAGACAATCTGCATACTGGACAATTCAACAACAGCCATGACAGGTCACCAGCCACATCCAGGAACAGGCATGACAATGATGGGTGAGATTGTTGAAAAAATCAGCATAGAAAAAATCCTTGCCGCAATCGGAGTAAGCCCCGTAATTACTGTAAATCCATTTGAGTTGGATAAAGCTGTGGAGGCAGTAAAAAAAGCTTCTGACAGTCAGGGAGTAAGTGCAGTCATTTTCAAAGCACCTTGCATTGCCATAGCTTCAAAAGTTGGATGGGAAAAACCTCATGCCCTTGTGGTAAATGAAGAAAAATGTATTGGCTGCAGAAAGTGCATAAATGAACTAGGATGTCCTGCATTGAGCCTGAAAGCATCCGCAACAGGCAAAACAAAAGCCGTCATTGACGGCTCGTTATGCACAGGATGCGGATTATGCAGTAAAGTTTGCCCCGTAAAGGCAATCTGCTAACAAATCAACCTGCCTCATTTAAGAACTGTTCAGTTTCTTTAAGTGAAGGCAGGGCTGGAATTGCACCTCTGTGCATTACACATATTGATGCAACTGCATTTGCAAACTCCAAGTCTTTTTCCAGCTCCTGCTTTGTAAATGAAAAGATTTCTTTTCTTCGTGTAAGTCTGTATAAAAGACCGCCTGTAAAACTGTCTCCAGCGCCAGTAGTATCTACAACCTTTACAGGAAACACACCTACCTTACCAGAAACAAGATTTCCGTCAGAAAGCCGAGCGGTATAAAACACACCGCTACTTCCAAGCGTTATAAGGACAAGGCGTACTCCTTCTGCAATGATTTTTTCAGCACCGCTTTCAATGCTGCAGTCAGATCCGTACAGAAGGAAAAGTTCTTCTTCACTCACCTTTACAATATCTGCAGAAGGAAGAATACTTTTCATAACGTCAACAGCATCTTCCCTTCCATTCCATAAACTTTTACGGTAATTCGGATCATAGGAGATTACACAGCCTTCTTCTTTGGCCCTAGCCAGAGAATACAGCTGGGCAGTTCTTGAAGGTTCTGCCGTAAGAGAAAGGGAACCTACATGGAAAATCCTTGCATTCTTTACCAAAGACATATCAACATCTTTTTGAGAAAGCATTAAATCCGCACCAGGATTTCTGCAGAATGAAAAAGTACGCTCTCCTTTTTCATCAAGAGAGACAAAGGCAAGGGTTGTATGCTGTTTATGAGTTTTTTTTATTCCGCTAACATCAACACCACATTCTGAAAGAGCTTTTTTAATGTCCTCTCCGAAAGAATCTTCGCCGACCATGCCGATAAAGGCACTGTTGCCGCCAAGCTTAGCAACGGCACACGCACAGTTTCCTGGAGCACCGCCTGGATTTTCTTCATACAGCTTTTTTCCGTCGCCACCATTTCCTGCAAATGTAAAGTCTATCAAGACTTCGCCCAAAGCAGTCACATCTATAGTCTTGTCCATCATTACCCTTCTAATATTTTGTAACAGGCAGCATTCATTTCTATGCATCCTAAAGCCTCAAAAGAAACCCCGTCTGCAAGGCCTTCATCATACACACACAACGACATAACTTTTTCGCCATCGCCAAAGAAGGCTTCTACAGAATTTCTGTCTGCCACTATGCGCATTTTTACTTCGCCATTTTCACCTGCATCACAGTCGCATGAACGTTCATGCAACAGAGCATTCCTTGAACCTGCCATCGTTCTATCTACACCAGCCTTTCTGTTTGAAAAGTCATAGTACACCCTTACGCAGCGTCCGTTTCCTTCAAAAAGCCTTACGGAAAAACATGCAGCGCCAGAACCACAGCTTTTTACAGAAATGCTCAGGTCAAGACATTTACCCCACGCACTATCAAGAGGCAAAATGCTGTCTTCAATCTTTACGGAACAAAACTCTTTTTTCTTACCGTGCAGGTTTTCCAGTTCCCTTACAGGCTTCTGGCACAGACGGCCGTTTTTTATATACAATTCACGTGGCAAAGACATCTGCCCATACCATTTCGGATTTGAAGGGCGGTAATTGCACAAGTCCCAGTTCTGCAGCCAGCCAATCATTATGCGTCTGCCGTCAGGGGTTGTTACAGTCTGCATTGCATAAAAATCTATGCCGCTATCCACAGTCTGAAACTTGTGCTCGGTAAACTCTCCTGCCTTTTCATCAAAGTCCCCCAGAATGCACAGAGTACCATTACCGCTGTTGAATTCCCCCTCGCAAGTCATGTTCTGAGGGCTTACCATAAGAACATGCATTCCGTCAAGTTCAAAAAAATCAGGACACTCCCACATCTTTCCAAACCTGTTACAGTTGGCATCCAACACTTTCCAGAATTTCCATGAAAAACCGTCTGCACTTGTGTAAAGCAGTACCTGACCGCTTTCATCCGCAGGGCGGCTTGCCACGGCACAGCAAAAAGTCCCGTCTGACTTGCGCCACACTTTTGGATCGCGGAAGTCAAAGATACTCGCAGCGGGAGGAAGCATTGAATCATCTATAACGGGATTTTCTGCATATTTTTCATAGTCCAGCCCGTTTCCTACAGCAACGCACTGAACCTGAATATCTTTTTTCTGACCATCAGGCATGAGCCTGCGGTTAACGCCTGTGTACATGAGCAGCTGTCGCCCATCATCCAGCTCTACGGCACTGCCTGAAAAGCAACCGACATCATCATAAGCAGAATCTGGAGCAAGTGCTGCAGGTAAATATTCCCAGTGGAGCAAGTCCGTACTTACAGCATGCCCCCAGTGCATTGCATCCCAATGTACATCGTATGGATTGTACTGATAAAAAAGATGATACTTTCCGCCATAATATGAAAATCCGTTAGGATCATTCATCCAACCGCATTGCGGTGTAAGGTGAAAAACAGGTCTTTCAGTTTTCAATATGGAAGCTCCTGTTTTCTTTTCATAATCCCTTGCTTTTTGCAGCATGCCGCTCATTACATTTCCTCCGTATCAGCTGCCCATGTTTGCGTAATACGCATCCAGATATTTCTGGAATATATCAAGCATATCTGCCAGCTTGTATGACTCAAGCTTTTTGCAGAATGCATCCCATTCCTGATCTGTAAATCCGTTCATTACCCAATCAGACTTTGCTGCGTTTATTGCCTTGCTTATATCAGCCTGTATGTTAGAAAGTTTTTCCGTATCTTCACGTGTCATGAACACGTTAGGATATACGTATTTTTCATGAACATCAGGAGTATAGTAATCTTTTATCCAGTCAAGACGATACTGTGCGTCATCAGGGCAAGTAACATATACACCGTAGTATTCATCAAGAATGGCAAGAGGTCCGTTTACAGACTCTGCTTCGCGAACTTCTACAGGAGAAGCATCTCCCAGAGGAGCATGACGGAGCATTTCTTTTCCTTCGCTGTTCTTGCCCAATACAAAAATGTCAAAGTCATCTGATTCACCGTAAGTACCCCAGTTGTTCTGAGGTGACTGGAAAGGATCATACATCTGATCAAGCCACGCACACACAAGAGCCGGTTTTTTGGCAACCGCAGTAACGACACATCGTCCTCTGTCAAAACCGCTTGTGAAAGAACCGTTCTGAGCCGTAAGGTTACGAGTGTCAGCAGTAAGAACAGGGAGAGGAACCCAGTCGGCAAGGTTTGCAACATTTGCGACATCCCAACTGAAGCATACTCCGTATCTGCCGGATTTTCCCTTTGAAACATAAGTTGACCATTCCTGCGTAAAAGATTCAGGGTCAATCAAACCTTCTTCGTAGAGGCGGTGAAGCCATGCAGTGCCTTTTTTAAAACCTTCCTGAGTTGCACTGCATATAACCTTGCGGCTGTCAGTTACGGCAATATGCTTTCCCTTGTCAGCATCTCCGTACCCCTCGCCAAATCCATTAATGAGTACAAAAGGATCCTGACCGCCGTCATTCATAATACATGACATAGGAATTACACTACCCTTTATATTGAATTCTTTCTGAAGTCTTGCAGCATTATCACGGAATGCAATCAAGACTTTTTCAAATTCATCTACTGTTGACGGCACTGAAAGTCCAAGAAAATCAAGCCACTTTTTGTTTATAAAGCTCATATTGTCAATGACCTGAATGGCTTCTTTTCCAGAACCAAGCTGTTCAATCCATGGTAAAGCCCAGATGTGACCTTCTGAATCCGTACACATGGCTCGATACTCCGGATACTTATCAAACACGGCCTTAAGGTTAGGCATGTAAGCATCTATGTATCCTTCCAAAGGAATTATAATTCCCTGATCTGCATATTTAAGAAGACTACTGGCATTAAAACTTGCATTAAACACAAAGTCGGCAAGCGTCTTTGGATTTGCCATTGCCAGTGTAATCTTGTCATTCCACTGGTCACTCTGCATTGCAGTCCATTTTATTTCTACATTTGTCTTTTCCTGAAGACGGCGGAAAATCGTCCTTTTGTTAGGATCAGATTCCGTACTGGCAGGAAAGCTTGTAAGCCCCGTAAGGACAACTTTTTCCTTAAGAGGGAACTTCAGTGACTCGGCATCCACCTGCTGAACTTCTCCTGCATTCAATGCCACATTCTTGCCGCCACATCCAGACAGGCCTGCTGCAACTGCGGCAGTCATGACGACAGCCGTAAAAACCTGCATTACTTTTATTTTCATATATTCCTCCTAAAATTGATTAGCCTTTTATAGAACCTGCCATAATGCCACTGTCAAAGTACTTCTGGAAAAATGGATACATGACAAGCAGCGGCAGGCTTGAAACAATGATTGTTGCATATTTCAGCAACTCTGCAAGCTGTGCCCTAGCTGCAGTACTCTGCATGTCAGAAATCATTCCCGACTCCGGCTGATTCTGTATGAGTATAGAGCGAAGAACGAGTTGCAATGGTTGTTTTGCAGTATCGTTAAGATAAATCATTGCATCAAAATAGCTGTTCCACATGCCTACGAACTGCCAAAGCGCCAAAACCGTAATAAGAGGTGTACATACAGGCAGCAGTATGCGGAAAAAGTACGTCACATCGTTTGCTCCGTCTACGAAGGCAGCCTCATGCAGTTCCTTTGGAACACTCCTGTAGAATGTACGCGCAATTATCATGTTCCACACGCTAAATGCTCCAGGAAGGATAACTGCCCACATACTGTTCAAAAGCCCCAGATTGCTCACAAGAAGATAAGTAGGTATCAGTCCGCCACCAAAGAACATGGTTATGACAAATATGATGTTAAAGAATTTTCTTCCTTTAAATTGAGGATCGGACATTGGATATGCAGCCATCATAGTTATGGCGACGGACAGAACCGTAAACACAACAGAATACACAATGGCATTGCGGAATCCAGTCCAGATGGCATTGTTTGAAAGCACCCTCTTATACGCAGTAAGCGTCCACTTGCTAAAATCAAATGTAACACCAGAATTCTGCAATGTTACAGGATCAATAAAAGAAGCAACAATGATGTACAGCATAGGTACTATTATTGCAAGGACAAACGCCCCAAGAAAAATGTATCCCGTACCTATCATGAGTTTGTCCTGCCATGAAGCCCTTATGAGCGGCTTGCGTTCGTTAGTTGCAGACTGTACCATTCCATTCCTCCTTATAAGCCCTGCTCATCATTCATTTTGGAGACGACTTTGTTCACAATCAAAAGCATGATGACATTTATAACGGTATTAAAAAGTCCTACCGCGGTAGAAAAACTGTAATCGCCGTCAAGAAGACCTTTCTTGTACACATAAGTTGCAATAATCTCGGAACTTGCAAGGTTCAGGTCAGTCTGAAGGGCATAGGCTTTTTCAAAACCGATGCTCATTATGTTACCAGCTTGAAGGATAAACTGAATAACAACCATATCCTTTATGGCAGGCCACTCAACAACCTTTATTTCCTGAAGAAGGTTTGCACCGTCAAGCACGGCAGCTTCACGAAGTTCCTGACTTACACCAGAAAGCGATGCCGTATACATAATTGAAGCCCATCCTGCCCCCTGCCAGATTCCGCTGGCAATGTATATAGAACGGAATGCACCAGGCATTGTCATAAAATTAAACTGAGTAGACAGAAACTGATTCAGAGGACCAGTTACCGAAAGCATAATCCTTACTATACCGCACACAACAATGACAGACACAAAGTTTGGCATGTACAAAACAAGCTGAATATTACGCTTTATGCCATGGCTGTGAATGCAATTAAGCAGAAACGCAAGAATTATTGGTACAGGAAAGCCCCACAAAAGCCCGAAGATACTAAGCTTGAGCGTGTTTGCCAGATAAGAAAGAAAGTCTGGAGAAGAAAGAAAGCGTGAAAAGTGTTTTAAGCCAACCCAGCGGCTTCCCAAAAGCCCCCTTATAGGATTGTAGTCCTGAAAGGCTATAAGTATGCCTCCCATGGGGATGTAACGGAATATAACTGTAAGTGCAAATGCCGGCAACAGAAAAATAACATACAGCTGCCAGTGCTGCCTCAGATATAAAAAAGTCTTCCTCATAAGCCAAACCTCTTTATGTGCATTTGTAAAAATTAATTTTTACACTCTATAAACAAGTGTAAAAGCATATATGCAAACTGTCAAGGAAAATTTTTACATTTTTCTTGATAAATTTGTATAAATGCCCACATACAATGTAATTATGTAAAAACTTTGTTACAAATGTAAAATAAAATCATTAAAAAGCTGATAAATTTCGTTATTCTATATCTAAAAATGCACAATTCCAATATGTGCTTTTGACACTATATTCATTATGCATTACACTTGAACTATGGCAAAAGTAACAATTCAGGACATAGCAAGGGAACTGAACCTTTCCCGAAACACTGTCTCAAAAGCTATAAACAACACAGGAATCCTTGCAGAGTCAACCAAACAGCTCATACTTAAAAAGGCTGCGGAAATGGGCTATAAGACATTCCTTCAAGAAGAGCCACAGGATGAAAGGAAGGCTAAAGGAGGCTTCGTTCTTTTTACAGGGGCATCCCTTTCCGCTTCCCACTTTTCAACAAAAATGCTTGATGAAATTCAACAGGAAGCGGCACTTCTGGGCTACGGATTTACCATATATCGAATAATGCCCCAAGAACTAAAAGAATGCAGGCTGCCTGCAAACTTTGACGCATCCCGCACGGCAGGCATTTTCTGCGTTGAAATGTTCGACATTCCTTACAGCAACATCATCTGCTCGCTAGGCATTCCGACAGTGTTCATAGACACTTCAGTCTCATTCGGAAACAGCTGTCCCGATACTGATGTACTTCTTATGGAAAATAGGAAGGGCATATATGATTTTGTCAAGGAAATGCAGAAGCTCGGTAGAAACGATATAGGCTTTATAGGTGAAGCAATGCACTGCATGTCGTTCTACGAACGGTATGATGCATTCATGGGAGCTATGAGGCTTTTCGGCCTCGAAGTACACAGTGAATGGTGTCTTGACAGCAACTCAAAGGGTCTTGCATATCCAACTCATCAAGACTATCTGGATTATCTGGAAATGAAGTTCAAAAGCTGTACCAAACTGCCATCTGTATTTATCTGTGCCAACGACTTTGTTGCAATGGATGTCCTTTGCGTTTTCAAAAAATTAGGCATTCGGGTACCGGAAGATATTTACCTGTGCGGATTTGACAATTCACCGGAAGCAGGAATAATAACACCTTCACTCACTACAATACAAATTCACGCTCGCGACATGGGCAAGCAGGCTGTAAGCCTTATGTTTTCGCGCATAAGCAATCCTTCCCTTAAATTCCGCACGGTATATGTCCAGACAGACCTTATATACCGGGCATCCACAGGAAATGATTTAGAGCAAAATTCTAATAACAAAATAACAGGAGCATACAATGTCTAAAAATATATTAATTTGTGGAGTTGGAGGGCAGGGCACGGTTCTTGCAGCAAAACTTGTGTCTCAGGCTGCCGTAACAAAAGGAGAAGCTGTTCTTTCTGCCGAAACAATCGGCATGGCACAGAGGGGAGGTTCTGTTACAAGCCATGTACGCATTGGCAGTGACGCATATTCTCCGCTCATTCCCAAAGGGCAGGCCGACATAATCATTGCGTTTGAGGCAGCAGAGGCGGTACGAAATCTTGACTATCTAAAAAAAGACGGCATGGTCATAGTAAACGCAAAGGTTGTTCAGCCCGTTACGGCAAGCCTTACAGGAAAAACCTTTTCTGAAGACGAAATGATTTCTGCACTCAAAGACCGTACTCCGAACGTCACTTGCGTAGACACAGACAAAGCCTGTGCCGAACTTGGTAGTCCAAAAATCGTAAACACACTTCTTTTAGGCGCAGCATGCAGGACAGGCATAATCAGCATGAATGCAATAGAAGAAGCAATAAAGCTCATGGTCAAGCCAGCGTTTCAGGAACTGAACATAAAGGCTCTGCATTACAACTAGGAGAAGACATGATAAAAGTTATAACGGACTGTACTGAACGTAGGAACATTGCGCGTAAAATTCTTGAAGGTCTTACAGAATGGTTTGAAGTACCCGAAAACAGGGAAACACTTATAGAAGAATCTGCATCCCTGCCATTTTTTGCTTGTTATGCAGATGATGTTTCAGTTGGATTTTTATGCTTAAAGGAAACAAGTTCAGACACTGTTGACATTGCCGTTACCGGAGTTTTAAAGGAGCATCACCGCAGTGGCATTGGACGAAGCCTTGTTGAAGCTGCAAAAGATTTTGCAATAAAAAAAGGATATTCATTCCTTCAGGTCAAGACTGTACGCGAAGGGATGTACGAAGACTACGACAAGACAAATGCTTTTTATAAAAGCGTTGGTTTCAAAAAACTTGAAGTATTTGAGCAGATTTGGGATGAAAAAAATCCGTGCCAAATATACATCATGAGCTTGAAGACAGCACTTTCTACAATTGTAGCACGTCACAGTTACAGGGGAGCTTTTTCCACTGATGCAGTACCAGAAGAAGACCTAAAGACAATCGCTAGGGCAGGTCTTGATGCTCCTTCAGGCTGCAACAAGCAGACAACAAGCCTTATTATTGTAAATAATCAGGAAACGCTAACTAAGATAAAAGAAGCCATCGATCCGCCAGTTGCAAAGACTGCACCTGCAATGATTGTAGTCCTTTCTCAAAAAATAAATGCATATCGCGACAGATGCTTTGCCATTCAGGACTATTCTGCCGCCATAGAAAACATGTTGCTTGCCATTGTCGAGCTTGGATATCAGAGTTGCTGGTATGAAGGACACATTACAGACGAAGACCGAATATGCGACAAGATTGCAGATATACTCAACGTACCCAAAGGATATGATGTAGTCTGCATTCTTCCTGTAGGAAAAGCTCTTGATGAAGTAAAGTGTCCTTCAAAAAAGACGTTTGAAGAACGGGTAAAATTCAACAGCTGGGAATAAATCAAGGGTTCTATTTATTTCTCTTGACAGAAGCAAAATTACAAATTACGATTTACAGTAACAAAAAAAATCAGAGTGCGGCAGGAGAAAAAAAAGCCATGAAACTTACAGATAAGCAACTGGAACAGATACGGGCACAAATAAAAAGAGTTAAGGATTTTGGAAATCCTTTCTATACTGAAAGATTCAAGAAAATAAATCCAGAAGACATAAAGACTCAGGAAGACTTTGAAAATCTTGTTCCGTTTGTAACAAAGCAGGAATTGCGCGATGCATACCCTTTGGGACTTGCAACTGTACCAGAAGAAGAAATTGTAAGAATCCATTCTTCATCGGGAACAACAGGAGCTCCTGTAGTCATTCCTTACACAAAAAAAGATGTTGAAGACTGGGCCATAATGTTTGCTCGTTGCTATGAGCTTGCAGGCATTACAAAAAAAGACAGGATTCACATTACTCCAGGTTACGGACTATGGACAGCAGGCATTGGTTTTCAGGCAGGATGTGAAAGACTTGGTGCCATGGCGGTTCCAATGGGACCTGGCAATACCGAAAAACAGCTTCAGATGATGCAGGACTTAAAGTCCACAGTCCTGTGTGCAACATCATCGTATGCCTTGCTTCTTGCAGAAGAAATTGAAAAGCGTGGCATTAAAGATAGAATTTTCCTAAAAAAGGGAATAATCGGCTCAGAACGCTGGGGAGAAAAGATGCGTAACCGCATTCAGGGCATTTTGGGCATTGAGCTGTACGACATCTATGGACTTACGGAATGTTACGGACCTGGAATAGGAATCAACTGCATGGGTGAAGATGCAATAAATATATTTGACGATTATGTTTACATTGAAATTCTTGACCCAGTTACAGGCAAGCCCGTACCAGAAGGAGAAATAGGAGAAATAACTCTTACAACTCTTGTAAAAGAAGGTGCCCCACTATTCCGATTCCGCACGCATGACCTTGCGGCATTCGTACCTGGCACAAGCAAGGGCTATAACTATCCGCGCATCACACAGATTCTTGGCCGCAGTGACGACATGGTAAAAGTAAAGGGCAACATCATATTCCCAAGCACCATTGAAGACGTAATAAAGGCCGTGCCAGGAACATCCAGCGAATACCGTGCAGTCATAGAACATACTGACGGAAGAGACAAGATGACTCTGTTCGTTGAAGTAGAAGGCGGCACAGACCGCACGGAAGCAGCGCTTGCTGTGGCATACACGTTCAAGCAGAAGTACAACATGACTCCAGAAGTAAAGATTGTCGGTGAAGGAGAGCTTCCGCGTAGCGAAAAAAAGACAAAACGCATAGAAGACAGACGGTTTGAATAGAGATTTGCCATAAAAGCCAGACCATAGGCATATTTTCATATAGACGAATTATATAAACCCAGTTATACTTATCTTATATGCTGGAATCAGACTTTATTTTTTTGATATTGAATAATATGCCATGGATATGGCTGTTTCTTCTAATTATACTGGCAGTAATCGAGTCATTTACGCTTGCCCTGACCACTATATGGTTTGCGGCAGGTGCATTTGTCATGGTATTCCTGTCATTCCTGCATATTCCATTACCAGTACAAATAGTGCTGTTTGCACTCATTTCCTGTGTACTCCTCATTTTTACACGTCCTCTGGCATTAAAAAAATTAAACATAAAACGTCTAGCCGCAAACGCCGATAGCCTAATAGGGGTTTCTGTTTTAGTACAGGATGCCGTAACTGAACTGAAAAAAGGCAGTGCCAAAATAAACGGCATTGTCTGGAATGCAGAATCAGAAGACGGACAGGCAATTGAGTCTGGCACGAAATGTACAATAACAGCAATAAAAGGAAATACATTAGTCTTAAGGAGGTCATTATGACAGCAGAAGAATTATATTCGCAGGTTATGGGAAGTGCAGAATTGCAGCAGGAATTAGAAGCTGCAACAGACGCAGGCACTCTTGATGCGTTTTTAAGTTCAAAAGGCTGTTCCGCAAGTGCAGAGGAGTTCTCTGCTTGCGTCGCTAGTCACACAAAATAGCACAAAATTTAAGGAGAAAAAAAGTAAATGGCACCAACTTACCTTCTGGCAGTACTAATCCTGCTTATTATGATTCTGATCATCAAGAACATCAGGATTGTTCCGCAGTCAAATGCCTTTATAATCGAGCGGCTTGGCGCTTACATAGCAACATGGCAGACAGGCATTCACGTAAAACTGCCATTCCTTGACAAAGTAGCCAACAAAGTTTCCCTCAAGGAAAAAGTTCTGGACTTTCCACCACAGCCAGTAATTACAAAAGATAACGTAACAATGAAAATTGATACAGTTGTCTACATGCAGATTACAGATCCAAAGCTGTACACTTATGGCGTTGAAAATCCAATGACTGCCATTGAAAATCTTAGTGCAACAACATTGCGTAACATCATTGGTGAACTGGAACTTGATGCAACGCTTACAAGCCGTGATGTAATAAACTCAAAAATGCGTACAATTCTTGACGAAGCAACAGATCCGTGGGGAATCAAGGTAAACCGTGTTGAAGTTAAGAACATCATGCCTCCAGAAGCTATTCGTGAAGCTATGGAAAAGCAGATGCGTGCAGAACGTGAACGCCGCGAAAAGATTTTGATTGCAGAAGGTCAGAAGCAGTCAGAAATTCTTGTTGCAGAAGGAAAAAAGCAGTCTGCAATTCTTGAAGCAGAAGCAGAAAAGCAGTCTACAATTTTGCGAGCCGAAGCACAGAAAGAAGCCGCAGTACGCCGTGCCGAAGGTGAAGCTCAGGCAATCCGCGAAGTACAGCAGGCTACAGCAGACGGTCTTAAGATGATTAAGGAAGCTGGTATTGACGAAGCCGTCATTAAACTGCGCAGTCTTGAGACAATGGAAAAGGCCGCTGACGGTCAGGCAACAAAGATTATTGTTCCAGCAGATTTCCAGAACCTTGCAGGCGTAGTTTCTGCAATCTCTGAAATAGCAAAATCTGCAAAGAAATAACGGCTAATAAATAATTATCTTGTTTCAAACATACAAAAAGCCCTTGAACACTAAAGTTCAAGGGCTTTTTTATTGCTGTAAAACTGAAATATATGCTTTCCGAGTGGCTTTAACTATCCTCTGTTAAAAACTTCTTTAATAACAAATTTGCAAATCTGTCAGAGTTGTCAGAAAGCGAAGAAAATTTTACCTTGTCAACCTTTCCATTAGGCAAAGCTACAGTAAGAATATAATTAAATGCTGAAGATTCTCCAAAACGCTGTTTTGTCCTAAGAAACTCTATCTGCTGCATATCCACAGATTTTTTAACAAAGCCTTTTCTATATGAAAAACATAATTTTTCTTCATCTACAAAAATGGTACTGCCTGTACTGTCTAGGAACCAAAATATAGAAATTAAGAAAAGCACGCCACAAAATATCAGCACTCCTATTTTTACAAGCAAATCTTCTTCTTCCAATCCAAATGGGAGATAGCACAACATTCCACCAAACAGAGCAGAACATAAAAAGGAAAAGATAAGATTTCCTTTACCATTAGTTATTTTGTATTTCTGATTTACATGAGAATCAATGTTATGCCAGGCCCATTTCTGTGCAAACTCTAAGAAACGATCTTTGTTCACCATTGTAAATTCAATGGTTACTTTTTCTGCTTCAAACAATACAAAGACATTTCCTGCATTGTCACTTCTTGCAGAAATTATTTGACTGCATTGAAAAAATTTTGTTCCTTTGAAAAGCCTTGCCACTGTAATCTGCTGACCATCAATAGAAATTTTAAAACATTGATCATGAGCAAAAGCAAGAAGCCCCAGAAGGCAGATTACAATAAAACATGGTATGGCAATTTTTAAATCCCACAAATACGAAAAGACAGCAAAACCTCCAAAAAACAATTCGAATATAACTATGATTGGTATAATCCATTTTGGCGCATGAACGGAAAAATTATCCGCACTGTCATATTCGTGCCCACGATTTTCAGCTTCACCTTCCTTCCGCGAGAAAAACTTAAGTACTGCAAGAATTATTTTTGTTATGATACTTCCCATGAACAATCATGCACCAAGTTTTTCTTTTGTGTTCTTAATAGTACTTGCAAAATAACTGATAGAATCTATGCGTTCGTGTTCAGCCTTAAAGTTCTTAAAGTACTCATGATTATTAATCAGGCGAACAAAATCATCGAACAGAAAGCTTGTATCCAATGGACCCGAGCAAGCTTCTGGATGGAACTGTACACTGAATGCAGGGAATGTTGTATATGTAATTCCTTCACAAGTACCATCGTTTGTATTTACAAAACTCAACACAGCACCTTTAGGAAGAGTATCATTTTCTACAGCATAACCATGATTCTGGCTAGAGATGTATACACGACCTGTATTCAAATACTTTACAGGCTGATTTGCACCACGGTGTCCGTACTTAAGTTTGCTTGTTTTTGCACCAGAAGCAAGAGCTAAAATCTGATGTCCAAGACAGATGCCGAATACAGGAATTTTCTTTTCAAGCAACAACTTGAGTTCTTTTATTACACCAACATTGTCCTGTGGGTCCCCAGGACCGTTACTCAACATTATTCCATCTGGATTAAGTGCAAGAATTTCCTGTGCTGTTGCAGTGCTTGGTACGGTTATGACTTCAAGCCCACGCTTTAAAAGCTCACGGCGAATATTTGCTTTTGCACCAAAATCCCACAGCACTACTTTTTTACCCTTGCCGTCTTTCATAGCTTTTTCAGGGTCATTTTCTTTTGTACCATCGGAACGAACAGGAACAAAACGGTATTCTGCACTTTCTGCAAATACAACATCTGCACTTTCTTCTATTTTAGTAGCAGAACAGGTAACGGTTTCAACAGCTTTTTCAATCTTATATGCCTTAATCTGCTCCAAGAGAGCAGATTTTTTCTTTTCGTCCTGCAAGGCTTCAAAAGCAGCCTTTGCTTCAGCACTGTCACCGCTAATAAGCATGCCATTCATAACACCTACTTCACGAAGCACTTTGGTAAGAGCGCGTGTGTCTATGTCATAAAGACCTATTATGTTCTGTGATTTAAGATATTCATTGAGAGTAGTGCCGCAGCGGAAATTGGAAGGAGTTTCGCACCAAGAACGGACGATATAGCCACGAACATGGCAGGCAGAACTTTCATAATCTTTCGGGATAATGCCGTAATTGCCTATTAAAGGAAATGTCTGGGTTACAATCTGACCAAAATAACTTGGGTCGGTCAGAGTTTCAATGTAACCGTTCATACCAGTTGTAAATACAGCCTCTCCGGTTATTACACCAGTGGCGCCAAAACTTTTACCTTCAAAAACCAGTCCGTTAGCAAGGACTATACATGCTTTAGTACTGTCGTTCATACTAAAGCCTTACTATACCAGTTTTCAGCTTTTTTGTACATAGAAACACTACAACATCTGAAAAAAAGAGGCGAAATTCCCGCCCTAAAACAACCGTACAAGGCAATGCAAACTGTACGGGGAGCGAACAAGGCTTTTATGGCTCATGTCAGTATGAATACCTCCTGTTCTTTTTATATGCGTCGTTATGTTTGCTATTTTAGGTACATTATTCCCTAAAATCTTACTAAAAAAACATTTTACAGAAGCTGACATAGCATAAATTGTTTTCGCAAACATTTTTTTTAGCTTTTAGTGCTTAAATTTGTTGACAAATACCCCCTTCTGATTTATGGTGGAATATATGTACAGGAGCTTTATTGGATTTGTTTGAAAACTTCAGATTCCAAAAAGGTCTATACCCATAATCAGGAGCAGCTATATGAACATAAAAGCTCAGGGCTCATTTTCAAAATTGAACGGAATGGATGTTTATAAAATCGAAAACTACGGCAGTATGGACGATTTTTTTATGACCATTACAAGTTCGTCTGATGTCTGGAACTTCTGCTGGGCACAGGGTGGCATTACAGCAGGACGAATGGACAGTAATCATGCAATCTTTCCGTATTACACGGCAGATAAAGTCAGTGATGCTTCAACCTATACAGGAAATTATACATGCATTGCTGTTGAACAGGATAGTAGCATTGAGTTTTGGGAGCCTTTTTCATCATTTCATGCCCCCTTGGTACAGAAGCGTTCTGCACAAAAAAATCTAAAACATACAATATATAAGAACTTTAATGGAACACAAGTCTGGTTTGAAGAAATCAATACCAGACTGCAACTACTATTCAGAACAGGTTGGACTTCCAGTGAAAAATACGGACTTGTAAGGACAAGCTATATAGAAAACTTATCACCTCAGAACAGAAAGATTTCTGTTCTCGACGGATGCCGTAACATCCTGCCTGCCTGCTGTACGTCAAAGTTCCAGAATGACAACAGCGTTCTGCTTGATGCATACAAAAAGACAGATTTGGACACAGATTCAAACATTGTTATGTTTACGGTATCATCAATAGTTTCTGACAAGGCAGAGCCAAATGAAGGATTGTATGCAAATACATGCTGGTTTTCTACGACAGACAGAATAATCCTTGCAGAAGATGCTCCAGAACAGTTTATTAATATGAATTCACTTCCTTACTTTGAACAATTTAAAACTGAACACATCATAAAAGGAAAGAGGGGATCATGCTATATCTGCAGAAACACAAGTCTTACATCTGGTGCATCTGAAAACTGGTATCAAGTATTTGATACTGCACGTACTCTTCCACAGATAGAACAGTTAAAGTCAATACTAAAAAACCGTAGCAGTGCCTTAAAAGATCTAGAGACAGATATTGCAGCTGGAGACAGCATCATGACAGGATACATACAGGCTGCAGACGGGATTCAAGACACAGCAGATGCCATGGCATGTCTGCATCACCATGAAAACGTAATGTTCAACATAATGAGAGGTGGCATTTTTGCAGACAATGGAAAAATAAACACCCACGATTTCCTTTGTTTTGTTGCACAACGCAATAAAGATATGGTTCAACATTGCACAGAATATCTGAGAAAAAACAATGCATTACAAGATATTACAGAACTTATTAATTACGAAGAGTTCGAAAAAATTGTGAACAGTACAAATGATTCTCAGTTTATAAGACTCTTCCTTGAATACATGCCTCTTACATTTTCACGAAGGCACGGTGATCCAAGCCGTCCGTGGAACATCTTTAACATAAAGCTCAAAAACCGCAGCGGACTTCCTATTCTAAACTATGAAGGAAACTGGAGAGATATTTTCCAAAACTGGGAGGCTCTTGTCTATTCGTATCCTGAATATATCAAAAACATGTGTGCAAAATTCCTTAATGCAATGACTGCGGATGGTTTTAATCCTTACAAAATCAACAGGCAGGGAATTGACTGGGAAATACCTGATCCAACAAATCCTTGGGCACAAATTGGCTATTGGGGAGATCATCAAGTCATCTATTTTGAAAAACTTTTGGAATTCTATGACAAGACAAAACGTAATGAACTTTTAAACGTAATAAATAAAAAAATATATACAAGTTCAAATGTTCCATATAGAGTCAAGTCATATTCTGATATCCTAAAGAATCCAAGAGTAACAATAGAATTTGACAGGGAACTGAGCAATACCCTTAAAGACATGGAATCTCAGAAAGGTTCCGATGCAAAACTCATTCAGGGGCCTGATGGTCAACCTTATCTTGTAAGTTTTGCAGCAAAAGCATTACAGATAGTCATCAGTAAGATTGCTAATTTTGTTCCTGCAGGGGGTATCTGGTTAAATACACAGCGTCCTGAATGGAATGATGCAAATAATGCACTTGCAGGATATGGCCTTTCTGTTGTAACGCTATGCTATTTGTATCGATATATTTCACATCTGCAAGACATTTTTACAAATACTCCAGTAAAAAAAGTAACGCTTCCAAAAGTTGTAAAAAAATGCTTTTATGACTTAGCGAGCCTGTTTAAGAATACAAATGTAGAATCTTGTGCACAAGACGATACAGAACGAAAATCATTTACAGACAAAGCAGGTCTGATTTTTGAAGAAGAACGCACGGAACTGTATGCGAACGGCTATGCATCTGGAGAAGAAGATGTTCCGTGTGCAGAAATAGCATCAATTCTTGCAAGTATTAACACACATCTGGAACATTCCATCAGATTAAACAAACGCAAAGATGGGCTTTATCACTCGTATAATACACTGAAAATAACAGATAAAGGCATGAAGGTGGAGTATCTGCAGGAAATGCTTGAAGGTCAGGTTGCAATACTTTCTTCAAATCTTCTTTCTCCGGAAGAAGCTCTTGATGTCGTTTACGCACTTCGTAACAGCAAAATGTATGAGCCGCATCAGAATTCCTATATGCTGTACCCTAACAAAGAGCT
The DNA here is from genome assembly GCA_947166545.1 of uncultured Treponema sp. Classification (GTDB taxonomy): domain Bacteria; phylum Spirochaetota; class Spirochaetia; order Treponematales; family Treponemataceae; genus Treponema_D. The sequence goes on from CAMVEQ010000002.1 coordinate 60,839, forward strand.
TCCTGCATTCTATGATAAGAATTGCGTTTCTCCAAATGATGTTGCACCACTTTCCTCTCTACTGCAAAGGACAAAGTGCCTTTATTTAGAAAAGGATATAAAAGGAGTTTATCACTTTAACCCAGAATTCAGGAACTCACATGTATTGAATGAATTCATACAGTCACAGAAAGAAACGGATAAACCTTCTGAAACAGAAAACAATGCTCTTTTTGCCTTATACGAAAAGACATTCAACCATCAATCTTTTACAGGACGGTCTGGAACATTCTATGCATACGAAGGTCTCGGCAGCATCTACTGGCACATGGTGTCAAAACTCCTGCTTGCTGTACAGGAAAATTTCTTTACAGCTTATGCACAACACAAGAAGAATATCACCGAACAGCTAGAACAGGCTTATTACGACATAAGGAACGGACTTGGCTACAGCAAATGCCCGGAACTGTACGGAGCATTTCCCGCAGATCCATACTCACACACCCCACACTTGCAAGGAGCAAAGCAGCCTGGCATGACAGGGCAGGTAAAAGAAGAAGTTCTTACACGATGGGGAGAGCTTGGTGTTTCAATAGAAAACGGCACAGCCTCGTTTAATCCGATACTGCTTAAAAAATCTGAAATAAAGGCAGACGGTACAATGAACTTTACCTGGTGCGGGGTACCTGTGACATATCATTTTACGAATAGTCATGCATCGGAAATTACGGTTACCCATTGCGGACAAACAGAAACTCGGACAGGAACATCCCTTACTGCACAGGAAACCAACGAACTATTTTTGCGTCATGGTAAAATCAATGCAATAAAAGTACGATTTCCTGAACAGCTATGATGTTCTTAATCCTTAAGCTTTTACAGCTCCGTTGGTCAGTCCGCTTACGATGTATTTCTGCATGAAGATGAAGATTAGCACAACAGGCAAAATGGAAACAATTCCAAATGCCATTGTTGAATTCCATAATGTCTGATACTGCTGTACATAGTTGTAAATGCTTGAGGTAATCGGACGCTTCAGCGGATTTGTCATGAATGTAATTCCATAAATCAAATCGCCCCAGGCATAGACAAAGGAAAATACCGCTGCAACGACTATGCCTGGCTTTGCACATGGCAGCATTATTTTTGTAAACGCTGAGACAGAACCACAGCCGTCAATTCTTGCAGCCTCGTCAAGTTCCTTCGGAATTGAAATGAAATATGTACGAAGAACAATTACCGAAAATGGAATGCCCAGCGTTGCATCTGCAAGGATTGGTGACCAATAGGAACTGAGCAACTTTAGCTTAGAGAACATTATGTAAAGAGATGTAAGCACAAGTGTAGAAGGCAACATCTGCATAATTAAAAACAGAAGGATAATAATTTTATTTCCTCTGAATTTAAAACGGGCAAGTCCATAAGATGCAGGAATTGCAAGCAATGTAGAGATAACTGTTGTGCCCACTGCAATTATAAGGCTATTCTTAAAGCCACGAAGCGTATCGCCAGAAACTGAAAGCTGATATGCAAAAGGTTCAAGAGTCAGCTTTCTTGGAAATATTGGAGTAGGCACTTGAAAAATCTCTACCTGGGTCTTAAGGGCTGTTACCAGCATCCAGTAAAGAGGGAATATAAATATTACAAAAAATACAAGCGCAATGGCAAATACAAAATAATGCCTTTCTTTTGTTTTCTTTTTTTCGTTTTCGTTCTCTTTCATTACATTTCCTCACTTTCATCTATAGTTTTTATATAGAATATTCCAACTACAAAAAGAATCAGGAACAATACATTCGCTGCAGTAGCCGCTTTACTAAACTGAAATTCCTCAAACGAAAGCCTGTATGCAAACGTTGACATAAGTTCCGTTGCATTTACAGGTCCGCCCTTCGTCATTACCCATGCCAGATCAAAGACTTTGAATGTATAGATAAATCCAAGTGTAAGTACAGACATTATGGCTGGCTTTATCATCGGAATTGTAATTCTGAAAAGTGTCACAGCCTTTCCAGCTCCATCAAGTTTTGCGCTTTCATAAATCTCTTCAGGAATTGTAGTAAGCCCTGTCGTAATCAGCATCATGTTAAATGGAATTCCTATCCATATATTTGCAGTTATGATGGCAGCCATTGCCGACTTTGACTGTAACAGCCATTCCACAGGTTCTTGTATAATTCCTATACTCATCAAAAACTGATTTATTATTCCACCCTTTACCTGAAACATAAACTTAAAAAGCAGCCCAACTACCGTAACAGGAAGAACCCAGGAAATCATAGTTGCCCCCCTGAAGAAAGAACTTCCTGTAAACTGCCTGTTAAATAACAACGCAAGAGCAAATCCTATAACAAACTGAAATAATATGGAAAAAACCGTAAATGTCAGTGTGTTAAACATTGAACGTTCCAGAATTGAGTTTTTGCCAGAAAATAATTCGATGTAATTTTTTAATCCTATAAAACTTTGTTGAGTCTTGTCTGCAAAAGTATAAACATCAATATTCTTAAAGCTCAGGATAAAATTCTGAAACGTAGGAATTCCAATGAATACAATCATGTAAATCAGGGCAGGAAGGGAAAATGCTATTCCTAAATATTTTTCAGAAATATATTTTTTTTTCATGATAACCTCACAGAAGGCGAAAGGAGGAGGATCCTTCCGCCAAGAACTTTTCTATATTTCCAAAAGCTATTTTATTGCATTCACAGCTTTCTGTGTATCTGCTGCAGCCTGTGCAGGAGTCTTCTTCATTGTCATAATCTCCTGAAATCCATTCTGAATAGCAGCAGAATATGAAGGCCAAGAAGGACTTGGACCGCGTGGAATTGAAGTTTCAAGTTGCTTGATAAATGCAGCCTGAACAGGATCGTCTGTCCAGAATGGATTCTGTGCAGCTTTTACCTTTGGTGGGAATGAACCATAAAGTTTCATTGTCTCTACCATTACTTCATCCTGATTGTAATACTTAAGGAATTCAATACCACCTGCAGTATCAGACTTCTTTACTACACCGATGTTCTCACCACCCAAAATAGAAGTTGCCTGTCCAGACTTCTCATCATATTTAGGAAGAACTGTAACACCGTAGTTAAGGTTTGGTGCGCTAGCTTCAAAAACAGGAATCTGCCAAGGACCGTTTTGCTCCATTGCAAGACTTCCACCCATAAAATTGTAGTTTACGTCTGATTGAGTCCAGTTTACAGCTTCATTAGTCCAAATTCCTTCTTTTATACAATCCTGCATAAACTCAAATGCCTTTACACCACCCTCGATATCTTTGTAGGAACCTCCTGCCGTATAGAGCCACTGCAAGCACTGGAAAGTTCCTTCATCTGTATTTGTGGCAGCATTACCAAATCCTGAGATTCCATTCTTTGTAAGCTTGCGTGCAATCTCACGGAACTGCTCCCATGTAGTGTTTTCATCTGGATAAGGAACACCTGCCTCATCAAAAATATCCTTATTATAAATCAATGCCGTACAGTTTGTAGCAAAAGGAAGTCCATAATGCTTTCCATCAAGCATACTTGATTCCATAGGACCTGTAAGATATTCATTCCATGGCAAATCTGCGGAAGAAATATCTGCAAGTAATCCCATCTTTACAAATGCAGCCATACTGCATCCATCCATTATTACAAGGTCAGGAAGTTCTCCTGATGCAATTCCGAGTGTAAGCTGCTTCTGATAATCTGAGAAAGGAACATAAACGTGAGTTGCCTCATATTCCGGATGTGTCTTATTAAAACCGTCAAGTAACTGTGTCATCATTATTTTCTGTGAGTCTGTCTCAAAATAGTCCCAGATTACAAGTTTTGTTTTACCTCCTGCTTTTTTCTGAGAATCAGACTTGCCACATCCAGTAAAAGATAAAGCAGCACCTAAAACAAGCATAGCTAAAAACAGAATTTTTTTCATAAAAATCTCCTTGTTGTTTTTATTCGGAGCGTATGAAAACTTCAGACGCTCCTTGATTTATTTACTAAAACGTTTAGGTAAAATTTGCAAAAATAAACTTGGAAAAGCACATTTTTCCAAGCCTCTTTTACCAAGTATAAAGCAACATAAAAAAAAAGCAAGCAAAATTTTTAATTTTTTTACAAAAAGACTAAAAACACTTACTAAAACCTTTAAGTAGCACTGGAAGCTCTTTCTATGATATTGCAAGGAAGCAGATGGTTTGATATTCCTATATCAGAGTTTGGACTAATGATAAGTTCCGCACTTTTGCGTCCTATCTCAAAAAGAGGAAGAGAAGCTGTTGAAATTTGAGGAATACAAAATCTACTTACCTCCCGGTCGTCAAAACCGAATACTGCAATATCTTTTCCGACTGCAATATTATTATCTCTAAACCAGTCTTCTGCTCCGCCAGCCATTAAATCATTAAAAGCAAAAATGGCCGTACAACCAGACTCGTATAATTCCTTTGCATAGACGTACCCGTCATCTCTCTTCCAGTCTCCATACCGAACATTTTTTGCATTATACAATATGCCATTATCAAAAAGAGCTTCCTGATGACCCGAAAGCCTCTTCTGCGTATGATAGCTCAAGAGGGGACCGCAAATTACACCAATCTTTGTATGCCCTTTTGAAATAAGCAGTCTGGTTATCTCGTATCCAGCCTTTTCATCGTCCATAAGAACCGAAGGATGCTTCTTTTCCGGAGAATAGCAATAAGCACAGACTAAGTTTACATTCAAGTCATCAGGAATATATGTAATTTCCCTACAATGATTTGCTATGTAAATTATGCCCTCCACCTGCTTTGACAAAAGACTTCCGATATGCTTAAGACACAACTCTTTCTGTGCTTCTATATTAGAAAAATCTAATCCGAATCTCTGAAAGAATCTCATGTTTTCAAGAAGCATCTCAAAACCAGATTCCTTACACTTTGAGTCAATTCCGTCAACAATATACGGGGTGTTAAAAACTGTAAGGTCTTCAGTTATGACTCCAATGCAGTTTGACTTTCCCTGCTGAAGCCGTCGAGCAAATACATTTGCTGTGTAATTCAGTTTTTTTGCAATTTCAATTATTTCAGCTGATTTTTCAGGACCTGCTGCACCAGCCCGTCCGTTAAGAACGTTAGAGACCGTAGCAACAGAAACTCCTGCCATCTGAGCTATCTGTTTTATAGTTGCCATTACATAAACTTTACATCACTTTTTTGTAAATGGGAATAAAAAAATCTTGATTTTTAAATAAAACCAAGATATTCTATATTAAACGTTTAGGTAACTTTGAAAGAGCTTAAGGAGCATTTTAATGCATAAAGAGAGTGCAATAAGTTTAAAAAATATTTACATAGATGACAGCTATTGGAATAAATACATAAAATTGATAGGAGAAAAAGTTCTTCCTTACCAATGGCGTATTTTAAATGATCAAGTACCAGACGCGGCTCCAAGCTACTGCCTTAAGAATTTCAAAATTGCAGGCGGACTTGAAAATGGAGAACGGAAAGGAACTGTATTCCAAGACTCAGATGCGGCAAAATGGTTAGAAGCCGTTGCTTATAGTCTGGAAACAACTCCCAATGAAGAACTTGAAAAACAGGCAGATTATGTAATCGATTTAATCTGCCGCGCACAGGAAAGCGATGGTTATCTGGATACATACTACACTTTGGTTGAACCAAAAAACAAGTGGAAAAATCTTTGTGAGGGGCACGAGCTTTACTGTGCAGGACATCTTATAGAAGCAGCAGTAGCCTATTATTATGCTACTGGCAAGAAAAAGTTGCTTGAATGTGTATGCAGGCTTTCTGACCTTATTGCAAAAACTTTCAGCACTGAAAAAGGAAAGGTTCGCGGTTACCCGGGACACCCGGAAATAGAACTTGCACTCATAAAACTCTATAAAGCAACTGAGAATAAAAGCTATTTGAATCTTGCAGAATATTTTATTGATGAAAGAGGCAGCAAGCCAAACATCTTTCTGGAACAGATGAAGATTCCTGGTTTTAAGCATATCTTCTATGAGTTTAATAATTATGAGCCTAAGTACTCCCAATCCCATCTTCCTGTAAGGCAACAGACTACAGCAGAAGGACATGCAGTAAGAGCAGTCTACCTGTACTGTGCCATGGCAGATCTTGCCAAAATCAATCATGATGAAAGTCTTGAAAAGCAGTGCAAAATCCTATGGGAAAATATTACGAAAAAAAGGATGTACATTACAGGAGGCATAGGCTCTTCCGGTTATTTAGAGAGATTCACGACAGACTATGACCTTCCAAATGACTGTAACTATTCCGAAACATGTGCATCTATCGGTCTTGCCCTGTTTGGATTCCGCATGGCAAACCTGACACATGAAGCTTCATATATAGACATTTGTGAAAAGGCTATATACAACACTGTTCGGGCAGGAATATCCATGGAAGGGGATAAATATTTTTATGTTAATCCTCTTGAAGTTTGGCCAGAAAACTGCATAGTAAATACATCCAGAGCACATGTAAAACCTGTACGTCAGAAATGGTTTGACGTTGCATGCTGCCCTACAAATATCGCACGCACATTTGCATCTCTCGGACAGTATATCTATGACATAGATGGCAGTGATTTATATATAAACCTTTTCATACAGAACAAATCAGATGTCTGCATTAATAACGAAAAGATTCATATTGAAATTAATACTGTCTATCCGAGGGATGGGAAGATAAAAATTTCAATAGCAGGAGGCAAGAACAGTTTTGCTCTCAATGTAAGAAAACCTGATTTTGCAAAAGATTTTTCTATAAAGATCAATGGCAAGGAAGAATGTTTCACAGAGAGCAAAGGCTACTGCAAAATTTGTCGTACTTGGGAAAATGATGTTGTTGAAGTAGAGTTCAAGATAGAGCCATGTATTGTCTTTGCAAATCCTATTGTAAGGGCAAACTGTGGCAAGGCGGCAGTCATCAGAGGTCCCGAAGTATACTGCCTTGAAGAATGTGATAACTTTCCAGATCTTGCAGCCGTATATATTGATAAAAATATAAGTTTTAAAGAAGAATGGCAGGAAAATCTTCTAGGCGGAACTTTAGTTCTGCATTTTGAAGGAAAGCTTCTGACTTCTCAAAAAGAAAATGCAGATTCCATCAGTCATCTGCCGCCTTCGCTAAAAGATGTAAGCCTTACAGCCATTCCGTATGGTTCATGGTGCAACAGAACTCCAGGCGAGATGATTGTGTGGCTTCATACAACAATATAAGTCAGTAATAAAAGAAGGGCTGTTCAATTCTCATTGAACAGCCCTTCTTTTTAACTTGAAGCAAAGATACTTTTACACTAAAATCACCTTTAGGAAAGCAAAATGAGGGCAAGGATTTTTTTTGTAAAGCATCACATAATTTTTTATGGCATAATCTGCATTTTAGCAAATCTGCTAGCAGTTATATCTGCAAGCGTGCTTGCAAGTTTTACAACTGATACAATTGCTTCAAATCAGTGGACTTCACTAAAAGAGTGGATAGACTTTCTATGCAAGCATGAAATGCTCACAAACTTTGCAGGAATAATCAGCTACCTGATTCCTATATTACTGTGTACACAATATGGCCTAAAGGCAAGGGGACTTTCACACAATGACGAAAGATATATAGAAATTATGGTACATATACCGACAGAATTTGCCCTGCGTGGCATAGCAGGATGGATATGCAACTTTCTAGTGGAACTATGCTTTCTTGCATATTTAAAGATTACGATTGGACTAAAAATCAGCATAATCATAATAAGTTCCGCCATATCACATATCTGCCTTTCCATAATAGCATTTACACTCATTTTCTTTACACTCGAAACCTTGAACAGAACGCTCGTCCTTCCTAGCATATACCCTAAGGGTGGAATTTCATCTACATCCAGAACTCACATTTCTTCAATAAAAAGCCTCTTTTTGTTCCATTTCTTTTCTGCAGCAGTATTTCCATCTCTTTTTTTAGGAATCAGACTTTTCATGTCAATGTATTACGGAATAGATCCGAATGGCTATTCAGATTTTGTGTTCGTAGGTCTTGCCCTGTTGGCAGGATTTGCCATGTCATGCCTTATGACTCGTTTTTTTCAGGCACCGCTGAAAAAACTGACGGAATCAGCTAATAAGATTTCTGAAGGTGACTATGAATGCAAAACTATAATATGCTCAAATGACGAGATGGGAGTGCTTGGAGATGCTTTCAATGCCATGACTGTATCTCTTAAGGAAAAAGAATTTATGCGTGACACGTTTGGAAAAATCGTAACGCCGCAGGTTCGCGACTATCTTTTAAAAGGCAATGTAGCATTGGGAGGGGAAACTGTCGATGCAACCGTAATGTTCTGCGACATAAGAAGCTTTACAACACTGTCAGAATCCATGCCCCCACGAGAAGTTGTAGCCCTCTTAAACGAATATTTTACAGGCTTGGAAAAATGCATCACTGCTCATGGCGGTGTCATAAACAAGTACATCGGTGATGCTATTATGGCTCTGTTTGGCATTCCAGTTCACACTCAGACACATGCTCATGATGCCTTTGAAGCAGCACAGGACATGAGACAGGAACTTTTAAAGATGAACAAAAGTTTTGCATCAAGGGGAATGCCTCAGCTACACTTTGGAATTGCCCTTCATTCCGGTTCTGTGCTGGCAGGAAACATCGGAGCTGCAAGCCGCATGGAATACACGGTCATAGGCGATACTGTAAATGCTGCAAGCAGAATAGAAGGACTTTGCAAGCAGTACGGAAAAGACTTGCTTATTTCGCAAGCCACCGTAGACCTCCTGAATATAAATCAAAATAGCAAAAACATTGTGTTTGTTGATGAATCAGAGCTTCGTGGAAAAAAAGAAAAGATTCGACTGTACACTGATTTAGCAAACATTTAAAAAAAAGACTGGATGAAAGCCATCCAGTCCTATAAAATTAAAAGCTATGATATCTTATGCCGACAACTTCATGTCGCCGTCTTTTATCCAGCCTTTCTGACGCATGAATCTGTAAATTACATAACTCAGAACAGCAGGAAGAATAATATCAATAATCAGCATTTTTATAATGATGCTTAATGCAGCTTCATCTCCAGCCATTGCCTGGAATGTCATTATCTGACCAACAAGTCCACTTGTTCCCATTCCAGCACCAGCAGGAAGTGTCTTCATCTTAAACAGACAAGTTGCAATTGGACCTGTGATTGCGGAAGCAAGTGTAGGAGGAAGCCATATTGCAGGCTTTCTGGCAATGTTAGGAATCTGAAGCATTGAAGTTCCAATTCCCTGTGCAAACAGACCATTAAATCCGTTATCCTTAAAGCTTATGATTGCAAAGCCTATCATCTGTGCAGAACATCCAGCAGTAGCAGCGCCACCAGCAAGACCAGTCATGCCAAGCATGATTGCAATTGCAGCAGAAGAAATTGGCAATGTAAGAATACAGCCCATTACAACGCTAAGGATTATTCCCATCCAGAACGGATGAAGTTCTGTTGCAAGGTTGATTGCCTGACCAAGCCACTTTGCAGCGGTTGCAAGAGGTGGTCCAAAAATAACAGCAACAAAAGCACCTGTAATGATAGTCACTGCAGGAACAACAAGAATATCTACCTTTGTTTTTCCGAATACAAGACGTCCGAGTTCCGCACCAACAAGGGCTGCAACAAATGCAGAAAGAGGATCTCCTGGGCCAGCAAGAACTACAGCACCAGACTCAGCAATGAATGCAGTTGAACCTTCGGCAATAGCTGCTACAAATTTTGGAGCGTAAGCACCAACAGTACCAGTAAGAATGCTTCCATAAACAGCAAGTTTTGGAGCGCCCAAAGAATGAGCTACACCAACAGCAATGCCAGCACCAGTAAATACTGTAAGCAGCTGCCCTATCTTAATAAGAAAAAGGCCTGCAACTGTGGTAGGAAAGAATTTACCAATCTGACCTATAATCAGACCAATGATGAGTGTGGAAAAAAGACCAAGAGCCATTCCACCCAGAGCGTCAACAAGATAACGCTTGACGTACTTGTTCATAACGTCCTCCATGAGAATAAATAATAATGGAATAGGATTTTGACATACTTGGTGATTTGGACAGGACCATTAATCGCAAACGTATAATCTAAGGATGTGCAGCATTGTGCACGACATGTACAGAATGTATCAGATATGTAAATAAATGACAAGTAAGTAATAGCAGAAAGAATGTCGCTACCTTTGAGAATTTAAAAACCATTCCGCAAAATCAATAATTTTTCTATTTTGCGGAACGGATTTACAATTCTATTCCGCAAACTTGAATATTTTTCATTTTTGCGGAATAAAAATTCTAATTTTAATCCCCGATACAATGTGCTACTGCTTCGAGTAATGGTCAAGCACACAGCGGGCAAACCTGTATGCATTCTTCAGGTCGGTGTATGAGTCGAAGTAGTCCTTGTGTGCGACCATCCTGCCGTCAAAGAAATCCTTCATCTCTTGGAAGGTCTTTTCCTTTACCATTGGGGAAGATACAAGTCTCGTATAAACGGACAGCATTACGGTGAAGTCATTAAGCACCGGCACACGCATGCTGCTGGAAATGACACCGTTCCCAATGCCCAGCCCGCCCTGGAGCAGCTCAAAGCTCGTGTTCATATCGTACTTGAAGTTAGGCACCTGCTTGAATGAACTAATAAGACTGCTGTTGTGGGCACAAGCGTTCCTTAGGCGGCGAACGGAGTCGAAGTGCTTGACGTATTCACATTCTTGCCTGAACTCCTGATAGTAAAAACCGTAGAAACTTATGAAGTCCACGAAAGAAATCATTTCCACAAAATTCCATACGGCGGGAGACTCCACGTGCTTGCAGAATACGTTTGCCCCATAGAAATTGCCGCCCACAAACTGCCTTATATAGGTTCGCACGCTTTCATGCTCTTTCAAAAAGCTTTCAACAACCTCGTACCCGTCATCCGCAGGATTCATCTGGCAGTCATTGACCAGCTTTACCTTCAGGTAATGTTCCAAATCAATCGTCATTTTAAACAGGAGTTTCCGAAGGAACATATCTATGGTAGAAAGTTCCACCAGATGGCCAAAGTCAAGCCCTTTGTATTTGCCCTTCTTGGTTTGTTCCGTGCAGGTCTGGGCATACAGCTTAAGGCGGAAGAAAAAATTATTTTTCTGAAGGAACTGCATGGCAGCCTCCTCGCCCATGAGATTGAACGTTATCCCAAGATTATCTTTGCAATACGAAATAATCTGCGGAACAGTAAGCTTAGGCGATCGTTCATCTTCATTGTTCATGTGTTTTCCTCCGACATCCGTAAAATTCTGAATATAACTGTTCCATGATAGCATTTGAGTAAGCCGTGGGCAAGCGATTTTTTCCATAAGAATTTTTCTCCCCCACGACACTATTTGTCATGGGGGAAGGTTTATACTGTCTTTATACCAAAACAAAGGAGGTCTGTAAGATGAAGAAGTTTATTGCCGGAGTTGTTTTTGCAGGCATTGTGGCATTGGGCATGAAGAAGCTCTCGGAGTATGCAGAAGGACAGGACGAGCTGAAAGACATCAAGGACAAGTTTGCCAAGACGCGGGATGACTTTGTGGCGGACTGCCGCGATTTTGCCCGTGCCGTCTCGTATGCCTTTTTGAATGGAGTCATAGAAATGGACAGCGAACCTGTTGCTTCTTCTACCGCGCAGGACTTGCAGTAGGAGGAAATGATGGACATGACATTAAAAACCGCAGGTTTGATTTTGGGCGGAGTGATAGCCGGAGGCATAATCTTTGCCCTCAACAAAGAGAACCTGGAACTTGTGGACGACTACAACAAGCTTCAGGACGAGTACAACGAACTCGTTGGTGAGTGGAACGAAAAAATCGCAACGAAGAAGAGCGAGAGTCCCAACCCGCACTGGAAGCACTACAATAATCCCCACGACAAGCCCGAGGTGAATGTTATCCGCCAGAAGGATGTGGTGGACGAAGACGGAACGCAACACAGTGTCTACACGGATCTAGGCAGCGGTACCAAGTTCATGGTCTTGGGCGGCTGACAGCAGAAAGCAGATGCAGTTTCCAAAGTCTGTGATGGATTTTGGAACTGCAGTAATGGCGGCACATTTGCCATTTTCTTTACAAAACACATACCCTGTGTTATAGTGTATATTAAGGAAAATTATCTATAAAAGTGAGGCCAGTTGTGAACACAACACAACACAACACAACACAACACAACACAACACAACACAACACAACACAACAC
>CAMVEQ010000003.1:0-71557 GCA_947166545.1 uncultured Treponema sp.
TTGTAACTCCTATATATGTAATTGCTCTAGATATGTCATTTTTGTACACTTTTTTGGAAAAATTTGTTAAAAAAATTATTTCTTATTCAATCCACTAAAAGTAGCTATTAGTAACAAAAGTTTTTGGAAATCTTTAAAAAATTGTTATATTTAACAGAAAATCATTCTTTTTTTTAGAAAACTATACCATTTTTTCACATTATTGTTATAATGGCTCGCGGAATTAAAAAAATTCAATTTGGAGAATATATATGGACACAGTAAAAGGAAAGAAAACAAAAGGGAAAAAACTCTTTTTGGTGATTGTCACAATTCTGGGTGCAATGGTAATCGGTTTGAATTCACTACAAATGTTTATTACCGCAGAAATTGCAAAACGCAATATTAAAGACACCGTTTTAATTGAATCCAACGAATTGGCAAATCAGGCTTCAATCAGCATGGATCATTTGGTTGATTATTATTTTGCATCTCTTGAATATTACGTACAGTCAGAAGCCGCAAAAAGTCAGGATGATGAAGCTGTCATAAAGTTTATGGCAGATGCCGTTGCCACAAGACCAAGATGTTTTAACTACATTGGCTATGTAAATGCAAAAGGTCACAACTGGACAGACAAAGGCGCAGAACACGATGTGAGCGACAGAGATTACTTCAAGGCAATTATGAGTGGAGCAGACTATTATATAGATAATCCAACAATTGCACGCTCCACAGGGAACATTTCAATACACATCTGTAAGGCAATCAAGGTAAATGGACGCTCTGTAGGACTTTTTTATGGTTCTCTTGATCCTGATGTTTTGAATGAATTGCTTCGTGAAATGGATTTGCACGACTTGGGTTTTGGAGTACTTTACGGAAGCGACGGAAGTTATGTTGGCTCAAGCAGCTCAGACATTGAAAAAGTAAAAGCTGAATTTGATAAAACCAAAGCTAATTTTCCAGACTCCTATTCTGCAATTGTAAATATGTATAAAAACCAGAAAGCAGAAATCTTTGAAGGGAAACTGGGCAAAGGACATAACGTTATTTATTTTTCTAAACCTATTGAATATACACCTTGGACTCTTGTTCTCGTATTCTATAAGCAAAGCCTTTTTGCAGCAGAAAGTGCAATCCTAAAAGCACTTACTCTCGGAATGGTTCTTTTGGTAATTTCACTGCTTGTTGTTACAGGCGTGGTAATCTATGCCTCAACAAAACCTCTCGCTACCGTTGAAGACACTATTCGTGGCATTGCCACAGGTGATGCGGATTTAACAAAACGTATTGCCGTAAAATCAAATAACGAAATCGGACGCATTGTAGAAGGCTTTAATCTGTTTGCAGAAAAATTGCAATCGATTATATCTGCAATGAAAGATGCAAAATCACAACTTGTAAATGCAGGAGAACTTTTAAACGACAGCACTACAGACACAATGGCAGCAATTACGCAGATTATCACAAAGATTGAATCTATGGATAAAAGTGTCGCAGTGCAGGATGATAGCGTAACACAGACTGCAAACGCTGTGAACGAAATTGCAGGCAATATTGATTCGCTTAACAAAATGATTGAATCGCAGGCATCGAGCGTAACACAGGCAAGTGCTGCCGTAGAAGAGATGATTGGAAACATCACAACTGTTTCTGCATCTGTTGAGAAAATGAGTGCAGCGTTTTATGAACTTGAGAAAAAAGCCATACTCGGTGTTGAACGGCAGAACGAAGTAAACCTGAAGATTGATGATATTGAACGCGAAAGTCAGGCATTGAAAGAAGCAAATACGGTCATTTCAAGCATTGCAGAACAGACAAATCTTCTTGCCATGAATGCGGCAATTGAAGCAGCTCACGCAGGCGAGGCTGGCAAAGGCTTTAGCGTTGTTGCTGATGAAATCCGCAAATTGTCAGAAGATTCTGGCTCACAGTCACAAACGATTGGTAATGAGCTTACAAAAATTACAAACGCAATTGAAGAAATCGTTTCAATTTCACAACTGGCATCCGAAGCTTTCAACGATGTTTCCAGCGGAATAAACTATACTTCAAATCTTGTAAAGGAAATTTCTTGTGCAATGCGAGAGCAGAACGAAGGTTCAAAACAAATTTCTATTGCACTTAACACAATGAACGAAACTTCTAACGAGGTTAAAACTGCTTCTTACGAGATGAGCGAGGGCAACAAGTCAATTCTTGACGCAATTAAGAATTTGCAGGATGCAACGTTCAATATCAAAGACGGCATGAGCGAAATGTCTGATGGTGCACGCAAAATAAACGAAACAGGTTCTGTTCTTTCAGAACTTTCAGAAGAAGTAAAAGTTTCTATAGAACACATTGGCAACGAAGTAGACAAGTTTAAAGTATAATTCCAAGACATTTTTACCCGATAACACCACTGTTTTTAGTGTTATCGGGTATATATCTGTACCCCTCATCCTTCCAGTATTGCAAAAATAGCTTTTTCATGTAAAAATATGTTACTAGGGATAAAATCATAGGGGGATAAAATGTATATTACAAAAAAATCAGTGGGATTATTGGGGATTGCAGTCTGCGCCTCAGTTCTATTTCTTTCAGGTTGCAAAAAAAAGACAGAATCAGCAGAAAAAACATATACCTACAGAATAACAAGTCTTGCTCCAAACACATGGAGTCCTACAGATTATCAAATGGGAAATGAAGCTACAATTTATGATTTTGCATCTGACGGACTTTACCGTTACGTTCTTAACGAAACAAAAGATGATGTTGACATAATATGCAGCATGGCAACAGAACTTCCTATAGATGTTACTGCCGACTATGCAGGAAACACTGTATATGGCATTCCAGCCGATGCACAAAAGGGATATGCATGGCGTTTTAATTTTAGAAATGACATAACATGGCAGGATGGAACACCAATAAATGCAGACACCTTTGAATATTCCCTAAAGCAATTCCTGAATCCACAAATGAAAAATTATCGTGCATCTGGTTATTATTCAGATAACATGGTCATTGCAAATGCAGAAAAATATTACAACGGTGAAACAGAATGGGAAAACGTAGGCTTCATTAAAAACAATGACTACTCCTACACTTTAGTTCTTTCTGTTCCTCTTTCAGAGTTTTTATTAATTTACAGTTCACCAATTCCACTATTAAAAGAAGACCTTTACGAAGCAAATAAAAAACAGAGTGGCGACATAATTAAAAGTTCTTACGGAACAGATATAGATAAGTTTTCATCTTACGGACCTTACAAGATTGCAGAATATCAGGCAGAAAAATACATAAAGTTTGAGCGCAACGAAAAATGGTTCGGATGGGAAGCTTTCAAAGACAAAGGCTATTACCAAACAACAAACATATACATTCAGTTTATTGCAGAGCATACAACTTCATTAAATCTGTTCCTGCAGGGCAAGCTTGACGAGGAAGGGTTAAGTTCTGTAGATATGGATAAATACGGCAACAGCGAGTACCGAATCATTACACCGTCAACATATACTGTAAAACTGAGCTTCAACATAGACAAAAAATCACTTAAAGATGAAGAGACAGAAGGCATTAATCACTCAATCATTTCATACAAAGATTTCCGCCATGCAGTTTCACTTTCAATAGATAGAGAAAAATATGTTTCTACAGTTGCAATCGGTTCTGATCCAGGTTATGGGCTTTTTACAAATGCCTACATCTGTAATCCTGAAACAAATCTGCGCTACAGGGATTCCGAACCTGCAAAACAGATTTTGTGCGACTTTTATGAGACAAATAATATAACAGACATAACAGGATACAACAAAGAAAAGGCAAAAGAATACTTCCAGAAGGCATACGATCAGGCTTTAAAGAACGGAGACATTAAGCCAACTGACAAAGTGCAAATAGACATTCACATGACAGTAGACAATGAAGGGCTTAAACGTGCCGTTGCATTCATTCAGGAAGCAATTAATAATGCCACACAAGGTACAAATCTTGAAAACAAAGTCAACATAAAATTTGTTATTGATGAAAACTACTATGAAAACATGAGAAACGGAAAAGTAGACCTTGCCATGACTCTATGGGGAGGTGCAACTTATGCTCCTTACAAAATGCTCTCCTGCTATTGTGATCCTGATTTCTTGAATGAATACGGTTTTTATCCTAAAAAAGAAAATTGTACTATTAATATAAATGGAAAAAATATTACACACACATTATATGATTGGAACTCAGAACTGAATTCTGGTGCCTATGCAGCGGCAGATATAAATACAAAAAACATTATTTTTGCAAATGTAGAAAAGCAGCTGCTGTCATATTACAACTTAATTCCATTGTACTATCAGAATTCAAGCAGTCTTATTTCACAGAGACTAATACAGGGTACAGACCATTACATTAACCCACTTGTAGGTTACGGTGGATTGGAAGAACTGAAATATTCCATGGATGATGCAGAATGGGATACCTACTGTCAGAAAAATAACAATCAGTTAAAATACTGATTTTGAACGGCAGGAGTACGATATGCTTAGATATGTACTGAAAAGAATCGCTCTGCTAATTATCAGCCTGTTCATCATAATGACTCTACTTTTTGTTCTGATAAGAATGTTGCCAAATCCTGTACAGGCTGTGCAGGGAGGGTATAGCAAAGCTCTTGCTGACATGCGGGAAGCTTGGGGATATAACAAACCTATTATAGTACAGTATTCTATTTTTCTAAAAAATATAATGCACGGAGATTGGGGATTTTGTACTACAGTGGGAACCTTCCTGCAGCCTGTTTCTGAATATCTGGTAAGCAAACTTCCTGCCACAATTTATGTAAATGTGCTGTCAGTAATTTTTTCACTGCCAATAGGCATTACATTCGGCATTATTGCGGCCGTCAACAAAAATAAATGGCAGGATCACATCATTCAGATATTCATAATGTTTTTTATTTCAGTACCATCTTTTGTATATGCATTCCTACTTCAATACTTTATAGGCTACAAGCTCAACTTGTGTCCGCTAATATTTAAAGACGGTACGGATTATTTTTCATGGCCAATGCTTCACAGCGCAATAATGCCTGTTCTGGCACTTTCCTTTGGACCAATTGCAGGTAACATGCGTTTAATCCGTGCAGAACTTACAGAACAGCTTACAAGTGAATACATGCTTTTGGCACGCACAAAGGGACTAACCAAAAGTCAGGCTACTGTACGCCATGCACTGCGCAACTCTTTTGTGCCACTCATGCCATCATTTTTAGGAAATTTTATTGGCATTCTTGGTGGTTCTATGATAATAGAACAAATTTTTGCAGTGCCAGGCATTGGTAAAACTTATGTACAGTCTATAGCCGTTAAAGACTACAGTGTTTTTATGGCAATCAGCATGTTCTACGTAACAATAGGACTTGCAGCTGGCATTGTAAGCGATTTAAGTTATGGCTTTATTGACCCAAGAATTAGAATGGGAGGAAGCAAAACAAATGAACTTTGAAACTGACATCCCAAAAGAAAAATTTAATTTTGTACAGAAAGACAATATCATACAGGAACAATCATTCCAGACTAAGCCAACAGGATATTTAAAAGATGCCCTCACACGTTTTGTAACAAACCGTGGCTCAGTAATATGTTTTTTTGTCATTCTTGTTTTATTCCTTTACGCATTCTTTGCACCTATTTTTTCACCATATAAGATTACAGATAAAGATGCCTACTATGCTTATGTCACACCAAAGAACAATCTTTTTTCAAAGCTGGGATTTTGGGACGGCTGTAAAAATGCAGAAGTAAATTTACAGACTTACCAGTATCTTTCAAATATTCCAGGTGCAGTAAAAAAGTTTTATGGAGAAAAAGAGCATCTTGTTGCAAATAGGCCGCAAGTTTGGTACAGAATAAAAATAGACACTTATGAAAGGACAGGGTGGGTATCAATGCTTCTTTCAAAGAAAGAATATCAAGATGCCTGCAATTATGAAAAACAAACTGGAAGAAAACTTTTTTACCCTATTATAGACCAGAAAAAAGTTGCCAGCAGTACATACAAAAATGATCCTAATGCATGGTTTGAAACAGATGCAAAAGGACAGGCTAAAAAAGATGCAAGCGGAAGCTTTCAAGATATATTCTTAAAAGACACTAATTCTGCCGATGGTAATGCTTACTATATTTTGCGTATGAACGGAGAACAGTACGAAACACGAGTTTTATATAAAGAATGGTACTATTACACGCATGGTCATTACGCTCATTTTTTATTTGGCACTGACACTTCTGGGTACGACATCTTTACACGCCTTGCACACGGAGCAAGACTTTCTCTTGCATTGAGCATTATTGTTTCGGCAGTAAATCTTTTTATAGGCATTATCATCGGTGCACTCGAAGGATATTACGGCGGAACATTCGATTTAATTTTTGAGCGCATAAAAGATATTGTATATGAAGTACCAACTCAGGTAACAATGGTTTTATTCCAAATGTATCTTGCAAAAAAACTTGGACCAATAGCGGCACTTTTTTTTGCATTTGTATTCTATGGATGGATTGGAGTTTCTTCTACGGTACGCGCTCAATTCTACCGCTTCAAAGGGCAGGACTACATAAATGCAAGCCGCACGCTCGGTGCAAAAGACAGCCGCCTCATATTCCGACACATATTGCCGAATGCAATTGGTTTTATCATAACTGTTTCTGTCCTTACCATTCCCGGTGTAATTTTCAGTGAAGCAAGCCTGTCATACCTTGGCATTGTAGATTTAGACTCCGACACAATTACAAGTGTTGGTACAATGCTCAATGCTGCACGTGATACACTATCCTCATATCCACACGCCCTATTCTTCCCTGCAGCATTCATTTCCATTCTGCTTGTATGCTTTAATGAATTTGGTAACGGACTTCGGGATGCATTTAATCCTTCATTGAGAGGTGCAGAAAATGATTGAAATTAAAAATCTTACAGTTTCGTTTTCAACCAGCAAAGGAAAAGTTCATGCCGTAAGAAATATAAGTCTACAAGTAAAGCAAGGGGAAACTATTGCCATTGTAGGAGAATCAGGTTCTGGAAAATCTGTCACGGCAAAAGCAATTCTTGGTATTGAAGCACCAAACGCAATTATAGAACAAGGAGAGATTCTCTATAACGGAGTAGATCTTTTAAAAATTTCAGAAAAAGAATTTGAAAAAATCCGCGGCAACAAGATAACAATGATTTTCCAAGATCCACTTTCTTCACTAGACCCAATCATGAAAATAGGTCCACAGCTGACAGAGGCTTCTATATTAAACGGAAAAACAAATCAAAAGCAGGCTGCAAAACAGCTTGCAGTCACTCTCAAAAACTTAAAAGGCATTCTGCTTAATGCAGAATACACCCTGCTTGAAAGCACTGTAAAAAAAGCAGAAAAAGATTACGCAGAATATTTTCGAAAGCTTAATGAAAAGGAAATTCAAGCAACGGATATTCAAACTGCCATGCACGGCATGCCTGATGCATTTTCCGAACTTCGCAATGATTTTTCTATGCCAGAAGCAATAGATAAAATTGACCTGCTTGTAAAAGAAAAAACTTTCAAGGTAACAAAGCGGATTGCATACAAAAAAGCCATAGACATTATGAATGAAGTTGGCATTCGAGATCCAGAAAAACGTTTTAATCAGTATCCGTTTGAATTTTCAGGCGGCATGAGACAGCGTATTGTCATAGCAATTGCCATTGCTGCAAATCCAGAAGTATTAATTTGTGATGAACCGACAACAGCTCTTGATGTAACCATTCAGGCACAGATTTTGGAACTTATAAACCGTTTAAAAAAAAGCCGAGGCATGACGGTTATATTTATTACCCATGATCTTGGTGTTGTAGCAAATGTTGCAGATACCATTGCAGTAATGTATGCTGGCAAAATAGTAGAACGAGGTTCTGCCGAAGACATTTTCTATAATCCTGCACACCCATATACTTGGGCATTACTATCCTCAATGCCAGACTTAGATACAAAAGATACTCTTGAAGCTATACCAGGCACTCCGCCAGACATGCTCAATCCTCCAAAGGGAGATGCTTTTGCACCTCGCAACAAATATGCAATGGAAATTGACTTTGAACAAGAACCTCCAGAATTCAGGATTTCGACGACACATTACGCTTCAACATGGCTGTTACATCCTAATGCTCCAAAAGTAAAACCTCCAAAAGCTGTAACAGATAGAATTGAACGCATAAAAGCACGGGAGGCTAAGAATGCAGAATGATGAACCTCTTTTAAAAGTTGAACATTTAAGGCAGTTCTTTAACAGAAACACTTTCCATGCTGTAGATGATGTGAGTTTTTCTATAGAAAAGGGAGAAGTTCTTGGACTTGTCGGAGAATCTGGTTGTGGGAAAACAACAACAGGACGTTCCATAATAAAACTGTACGATATAACTGGTGGTAAAATTTATTTTAATGGTAAACTCATAAATGAAGGAACTTATGATTATGAGCAGGAACTGAAAAATGCAAAAGCCATTGGAAATAATGAAGCTGTAGCACAGCAAAAAAGACTTCTTGCTCAAGCTAGGAAAAGAATTGCACAGCGAAAGAAAAAAGAGCCATACGAAACAAAGATTCAGATGATATTTCAAGATCCCGTTTCATCTCTTGATCCGCGCATGACTGTACGCGAAATTATTGCAGAAGGATTGCATATTCAAGGCATAAAAGATGAGCAGGAAGTAACAAAGCAGGTATCACAAGTTCTTACGCGAGTAGGACTGTTGCCAGAATATGCAGACCGATATCCGCATGAATTTTCTGGTGGGCAACGACAGCGCATTGGAATTGCACGTGCAATAATCATGAAGCCAGAACTTATTATTGCAGACGAACCTGTAAGTGCATTGGATGTAAGCATTAAAGCACAGGTTATAAATCTATTAAATTCCCTACGCAAAGAAATGGGGCTTACAGTACTTTTCATTGCCCATGATCTTTCTGTAGTAAAATATTTTTCTGACCGCATTGCAGTTATGTATTATGGCAAAATTGTAGAATGCGCAACATCTGATGAACTTTTTGAGCATCCATTGCACCCTTATACAAAATCACTGCTAAGTGCAATTCCTCTGCCAGATCCTCATTACGAAAAAAAGAGGCAACGTATTATTTACAATCCAAAAACTGCACATGATTATTCAAAAGACACACCTACAATGCATTTTGTCACTCAAAGTCATAGTGTATATTGTAACACAGAAGAATTTGAGCAATACAAAAAGGAATTAGGACTGTCATGAAATTCAGCATAAAAAAAATCATTATGCATCAGTTCATTTTTCTTTTTGCAGCAGGTGTAATTGTTTTTCTTACTGTCCTATACGAAAAACGAACACTGCCACAGGAACTTGCAACAACACAAAGGATTTTATGTGACGGGGCATTCTTTGCATCAGTCATATTCACATTCATTGGACTAATGTTGTTCATAAGTCACTGGGGTGGTTTTGATTCTTTTTCATATATCATGTCAAAACTGAAAAACAAAAATAAAGAATCTTATTTTGAATATGTACGAAACCGTCATGCAAATAAAAAAAGTCCTACTGTACTTTTTTTTACAACAGGACTTTTTATGCTTGTGCTATCGGTATGTTTGATTTTATAAGAATGATTAGGAATTTCCTACACGAGCAATGTGGACTTTTGCAATACGCTTGTCTTCGAGTTCTTTTACGGTGAACTTGAAACCTGAGTATTCTATTGATTCTCCTTCAAAAGGAATGTGACCGAGCACTTCAAAAATAAGACCTCCGATAGTTTCGGAGTGCAGGCTTTGTATGTTAATGCCAAGCTGTTCATTTATATCAATGAGACGTGCAAAGCCATCTATATCAGTGTTATTAGGATTTTTTATCTGAACTTCAACACGCCGTGCATAAGGTTTATATTCATCCGTAATAGGACCGAAGATTTCCCTAGCAATATCTTCGCTTGTCAAAACTCCATAAGTACCAGAATATTCATCTATAACGACTGCCATGCTCTGATGATTTTCCTGCAACATCTGCTGTATGCTGGACATCTTTTTTGTTTCCAAAATGAATAAAGGTGGACGCATTACTTTTGTAACAGAAAAAAGATTTTGACAGCTTTTATAATGAAGCAAATCTTTTATATAAAGAATTCCAATTATATCATCTATATCTTTATCATACACAGGAAATCTTGAAAGATAAAATCTTTGCGAAAGTTCTATAATTGAATTGTAATCCGCAGATACATGAATTGCCTTTATTTTTTTTCTAGGAATCATAATATCTTTTGCTTCAAGATCAGAAAACTTGAAAACCCTGTGCATCATAAGCTTTTCATTTTTTTCAAGAATCCCTTGCTCACTTCCTACATCAATGAAGGTCTTTATTTCTTCTTCCGTAAACGATACACTCTGCTTCTGCGTATTTATCTTGCAGATTTTGAGTATTGTACGAGAAATAAATGTAAACAAAAATACAAGAGGGAAAAGAATAACTTCCAGACATTGTATGAAGGGACTAATAAAAAAAGCTATTGGTTCAGGATGATGTGTTGCAATTGTCTTTGGTGTAATTTCACCAAAGACTAAAAGCAACATTGTAGATATAAAGGTTGCAACTCCCACCCCTGCACTGCCAAACATTTTCAGTGCAATGTATGCAATAATAGAAGATATTGCAATGTTCACAATTTCATTTGCAATCAGAAGAGTGTTTATAAGCCTTTCTTTATCGTTCAAAAGCTTCCACACTCGCATTGCTTTTTTATTTTGTTTATTATGCAATGACCGAATACGAAGCTTATTAATAGAAAGATACGCACTTTCTGTACCTGAAAATGTCATGGACAGCAGAATAAGTACTGCTGTCACACAAGGAAGAAGAGCTTTAGACATGAGCTAAGTTACAATCCTGCGGTGCCAGATGCATCAATGCTGGCATCACCAATTTGAGCTTCGGCTTGCATTTTCATAACAGTTTCCTTCATTCTTTGAATAGAATCCATCGTAACTATAATTTCATGAGCCATATCACTTTCTGGTAAAAATTCAAATGCTTTCTTCAAAAGAGACTGCATGGTATCATAATCAGGACTTCCAGTTCTTGCCATCATGAATGCAGCTGTGTACAAAGCTTCCTGCTTTTGTGCGTCTGTAATGCGGTCAGAGTCGCACAAGTCAGTAAAGACTTTTACAGCACCGTTTATGTCATTGTCCTTCATGATTTTTTCTATGGCACTGGCATATCCATTTATTAATTCGTACTTTCCCACAAGACCAGTTTTATTAGACGGATCAAGAGACGGTACTTCTGATACAGCAGGATTCAACAGCGGACGGAAATTCTCGCTAGTTTTTTCATATAAATCATCAAGTGCAAGAACTTTTTCTGTGCCTTCTGATTTTTTTACAACTTTAATGGCATCAGCAACAGTTGAAATAATTTCTTTATGAGACTCAAGCTCTGCAGAAAGATCTTTCAAAGAAGTCATTGCATCTGTATACGGGATGGAAGAAAGCACATATCCTTCTGGGGAAACTATATATATAGAAGGAAACGTTTCTACATAATACTGCTGCATAAGATTTTCTTTTTCTGCATATTCAGCAGTAATACGCTCTGCTTCTTTCTTTTGTTCCTCGGTAGAATTTTCATCTGTAACAGTCTTTGCAAATTCAGAACGCGACAATTCTACAAGAGCAAGTATATACTGAGGAGCAATTTCCTTTTTAAATTCCTTTGTTTCAAGAATGTCATTCTTTAAAGACTTAGACTGATCATTCCAGTCTTCACCGCTGAAAACAAGGAATATATTCTTATTCTTTTTTTCTGCCTGAATCTTTGCTTTTGAAAAGTCAGTGATCCACGCATTTTTCTTTGCACATGACGAAAGCATGAGCGTTGCAGCAAAAATTGCTACAACAGAATAAATGATATTTTTCTTCATGTTTTTTCCTTAATTAAAATATGATACTCCTGCTGCAAAAATATTCTGACATGAATTACCAGGAATATTCTTTATAAGGTCAGAGCTTGAACCGTCTGGACCAGTTCCAATAGTACGTTCATTGTGTCCCATCTTACCAAGTACATGGCCATCTGGACTTATAAGACCTTCAATAGCGTATAAGCTTCCATTAGGATTGTCTGGCTCTGTAATTGCAGGAACTCCATTTTCATCAACATACTGAGTAAACACCTGTCCTGATGCAAAAAACTTCTGGGCAAGATCATCACTTATAACAATGCGACCTTCTCCATGGCTTACAGGAATAAGATGTGTTTTTGCTTCGAGTATAGAAGAATGTAATGCCCAAGGACTTGCAGCACTTACCATTCTTGTGCGTACAACGCGGCTTATGTGGCGACCAATCTTATTGAATGTAAGTGTAGGCATATCTTCCGAAGGCTCTCTTATTTCACCGTAAGGAACAAGACCTGTCTTTATGAGTGCCTGGAATCCATTACAGATACCAAGTACAAGACCATCACGCTTTTTCAACAAATCCATAATTGCATCTGCAATACGTTTTTCACGGATGACGCTTGCAATAAACTTACCAGAACCATCTGGCTCGTCACCAGCACTGAATCCTCCAGCAAAAGCTATAATCTGGCTATTTTCAATTTCTGCCTTAAACTGATTAAGAGACTCTGCAAGATCCTGTGGTGTTCTATTAAGGAATACCATAATCTGTGTTTCTGCACCATTTAAGTCAAAGGCACGTGCCATATCGTATTCACAGTTTGTACCAGGGAACACAGGAATTATTACACGAGGTTTTGTCTTACCAGTTTTTGCAGTAAAGCTGCTTACATTCTTGCGTGCATCAACAAGGCTTGAATGTTCTGATTTTGCAAACTCAGGGAGAGGCTTTTGCAATTCTGCTCCAGAAACTGGAGGGAACACAGAACTAAGCTTTGATTCCCAAGCCTTTTCAATATCAGCAAGAGAAATCTTTGTACCGAATACATTAATTTCGCGTTCAGCAATTGTTTCGCCAATCTTTTCTATAGTTCCATCTTCAAAATCAGCAATAGCTTTAAGATCTTCATCTGATTCAACAATTATAGAACCATACAAAGGTGTAAACAAATCTCTTGCACTAACATCCATGTCCAAACATGCAGCTGTTGGGCTTGCAGGAATAAGACGAATAGCAGCTCCAATTCTATTACCCAAAGCCATCTTACTTACAGCTTCTGCAATTCCGCCTGCTCCTACAGGATACATAGCAAGAATCTTTTTATCTGCATTAAGCTTGTAAAGAGCCTTTGCATTCTGTGTGAATGTTTCAAAATCTGGAGCAAGTTCCTGTGAATATGGAACAGTTACCAAATAAATTCCGCTACCAGCCTTTTTGAAAGAACCGCTAGTTACATGTGTTGCTTCATCTGTAGTAACAGCAAAAGAAACAAGTGTGTGAGGAACATTTAAGTTTTCAAAAGTTCCACTCATACTGTCTTTTCCACCAATGCTACCAGTACCCATTGCTTTCTGTGCATCAAGAGCACCAAGCAATGCACTTGCAGGATATCCCCAAGTTTTTTCGCTTACAGCACGTCCAAAGAATTCCTGAAAGCTAAGACGGCAAGTTTCAGGTCTTCCACCAATACATGCAATTTTTGCAAGAGAAGAAAGAACTGCAGTCTGAGCTCCGTGCCAAGGACTCCACTGAGCCACACGAGGATCATAACCATAAGTCATAAGGCTTACAGTACTTGTTTCTTTAGGACTTAATACAGGAATCTTTGCAGCCATTCCTGCTTCGGGAGTTCCCTGATATACACCACCGTAAGGGAAAAGTACAGAAGCAGAACCAATAGAACCATCAAAACGCTCACCCAGTCCTCGCTGAGAACAACAAGCAAGATCTTCCATGTTTGCAATCCATGCTTTCTGAACAGCATCAGAATCTGGTTCACTTCCAAGTATCGAGTCTACACTTTCAAGAGGATTTACCAGTGGCGATTTTTCCTGTACGGCAGGACTTTCAATTTCAGCAACAGCTTCATGAGGTGCTCCAGCTGTATCAATAAATGAGCGGTCAATATCTACAATTGTCTTTCCCCGCCATTTCATAACCATGCGGTTTGTATCTGTAACAGTGGCAACAACTACTGCGTTAAGATTTTCTTTATGTGCAGCTTCAATAAATTTATCTACATTTTCTTTTCGTACAACAACAGCCATGCGCTCCTGACTTTCGGAAATAGCAAGTTCTGTACCATCCAAACCTTCGTACTTCTTTGGGACAGCGTCAAGATTAATATCCAATCCAGGCGCAAGTTCTCCAACAGCAACCGAAACACCACCTGCACCAAAGTCATTACAGCGGCGAATCATCAGACAAACTTCTTTATTGCGGAACAATCTCTGAATCTTACGTTCCTCAACAGCATTTCCTTTCTGAACTTCTGCCGCAGCAGTTGTAACTGATTTTTCTGTGTGAACTTTTGAAGAACCTGTTGCACCACCAATTCCATCACGGCCAGTTCCGCCACCAAGCAGAATTATGATATCATCAGCTTCAGGAGTTTCCCTCAAAACAAGATCGACAGGAGCAGCGGCAATAACTGCACCTAATTCCATGCGTTTAGCAAGGAATCCCGAATGATAAACTTCTGCAACCTGTCCTGTAGTAAGACCAATCTGGTTCCCGTAACTTGCAAATCCCTGTGCTGCTTCACGAGTAAGTTTCATCTGAGGAAGTTTACCAGGAAGGGTCTTGCTAAGCGGTACAGTAGGATCTGCAGCTCCTGTTACACGCAATGCCTGATATACCCAACTGCGAGCAGAAAGAGGGTCACGAATTGCACCGCCAATACAGGTTGCAGCACCACCGAATGGTTCAATTTCTGTCGGATGGTTATGAGTTTCGTTCTTAAATTCCAAAAGCCAGCGTTCTGTAGGTTCACCAGATGTATAATGTACATCTATATAGATGGAACAAGCGTTGTTTTCTTCACTCACTTCCATGTCTTCGAGCTTACCATGCTTACGCAGATATTTTGCACCGATACATGCCATATCCATAAGTGTAACAGGCTTATCTGTACGCTGAGCATAAAGATCTGCCCTCATGTCTGTGTAGTTTTCAAATGATTTCTTAAAGAGAGAAGCATAAGGACCGTCCTCAATCTTTACATCTTTAAGGATTGTATTGAATGTTGTATGACGGCAGTGATCACTCCAGTATGTATCAAGAACACGGATTTCTGTAATAGTAGGATCTCGCTTTATTGATGCAAAATAGTCCTGCATCCATTTTATATCTGCAAAATCCATTGCAAGACCAAGCTTCTGGCGGTATGCTTCAAGCTCCTGTGCATTCAGTTTGATAAATCCATCTACAGTAGGAATATCAGCTGGAACAGCTGTTTTCATTTCAAGTGTTTCTGGTTTTGAATTATCAGTAAGGCGGCTGTCTACTGGATTTATAAGATAGTTCTGTATTTTAAGTACGTCTGCAGCAGAAACCGTACCTGAAAGAATTACAATTTTAGCACAGCGTACATGTGGGGGCAAAGTACCGACTTTTGTTGTACGGCTCATGCTTTCTCTAAGCAAAGAAAGACACTGCTCAGCACTATCGGAACGCTGATCATACTGTCCAGGCAGGTACTCCCATATTATGGCAGTGTCACCTTCTGGAATGTCTAGACTTTCAAATAAAACGCTGTCGCTCTGTGGCTCAGAGAAAATGCGTGTAGCTGAAGCTTTTGCAACTTCGTCCGCAACATTTTCCACATCATAGCGGTTCAGATAGCGAACTTTTGTAACGCCGCTAATACCCAAAAAGCCGTTTATTTCGGCATAAATGCGGGCTGCTTCATTCTGAAAGCCAGCCTTTCTTTCAACGTATATACGAAACATTCAAATATTATAGAAAAAAACAATGCTTTGTGCAATGACAGTCATTTTCATTTGCAAAACTCATAGAAATGCAGTAGTATAAAATCCATTGATGATTATCGTATCTGAAATTGTTCTTATATTTTGCATTGCTTTTTTTGCTGCATCAGAAACAGCTTACACAGCCTTACCAAGAATAACCGTAAGACAAATGCTGAAAGATAAAGAAAAAAATGCAGCAAAAGTATCAAAGCTAAAGACAAATCTTGACCGCCTTATCTCAACAGTACTTATAGGAACAAATCTTGTAACGACACTAGCTTCCTCAATTGCCACTGCATACGCACTTCAGGTGTTTGGTCCATCGGCAGTCTCCCTCACATCTGCCATAATGACAATACTAATTATTATTTTCAGCGAAATAATTCCAAAAACTTATGCAGCCCTAAAACCAAAACAAGTGGCTCAGTCCAGTGCCATCCCCATACTAATATTACAGACCTTATTATTTCCTGTCGTCTGGATATTTGATAGACTTTCAGACTTCATAAATTTCTTTGAAAAACGCATCTTAAAAACAAAAACACAACTCATCACAGAGGATGAATTAAAAACGCTCCTTGCTATAGGTGAAAATGAAGGAACTCTTGAAGAAGGTGAAAAGAAACTTTTGGATAGAATTTTTGAATTTTCAGATATTCACGTAAGGGACATAATGAAACACCGCTCTCTTGTAAAATATATAGATGTTCATGATGATATTGATTCCGTAATAAAAATGTTTAATTCAGGCTTTTCAAGACTTCCAGTTTATGAAAATTCTCCTGACAACATTATTGGAGTTCTTCACTATAAATCAGTCTTATTTGCAAATTCTGCCATTACACAAAGTAAAGATTTTGTCAAAATATGCATGAGACAGGTAATGTTTGTACCAGAATCTATTTCTGCCGTAGAACTTTTACAGACATTCAAACGCCGCAAAGACAATTTTGCTGTCGCCATTAATGAATACGGAAGCATGTCTGGAATCGTGACAATGGATGACATTTTAAAAGAAGTTTTCGGTCACATTACAGATGAATACGGTATGACGGAAATTGCCCCGGAAGAAAGAATAACAGTCGTAAACACAAAAGAATTCCTCATTCCAGGAGATATGAAATTGGACGATTTTAATGACATAATGAAAATGAACTTAGACAGCGAAAGTTTTGATACAATTGGCGGATGGCTTCTTGAAAAATTCGGAGAGTTGCCGTCAACAGGAGCTGCTTTCAAAGATACAAATGCTGTATATATGGTAGAAGATCAAAGTGCACGCCGCATACAGCTAATACGCCTAAAACTTGTCTAGCAACATGCAAGCTTTGCAGCTTCTACAATAAATTCCGCACTTTTTTCAAGACCAAACAAAGAGCTGTTTATAAGTAAATCGTAATGACATCTTTTACCCCAAGTCTGCTCTGTAAAAGTGTTGTAATGATTAGCACGGCGTTTATCGATAAGTTTTACATCTTTTTCAGCTGTAGCAGGATCAAGACCTTTTTGTTCAATAGCACGCTTTATTTTATCCTGCAACGGAGCATAAATAAATACATTAAGAAGATCGTTAGTATCAATTTCAGGACTCTGCGTAAGAATGTAATCCGCACAACGGCCTACAATTACGCAGGGTCCTTTTTTTGCAAGATTAATTATAACATTACGCTGAGCATTAAACACCTGATCTGCCAGAGGCGGATTAAGGCAAGCCTGTTGATTTGATGCAACTCCAGAGCCAGTACCAGGAGCCGCATAACTAGCTCCTAAAAGCAAAGTATACAAAAGACCAGAAGAAATGTTTTGTTCGGTTTTGCGGATAAAATCAGGAGAAAGCCCAGAATCTTTTGCAGACATATCAATTATTTCCTTGTCATAGAAAGGAACATTAAGAAGTTCTGCAACACGTTTTCCTATAGAATGTCCTCCAGAACCATATTCTCGGCTTATAGTAATAATCTTTTTCATGCAAAACTCCTTTTATCAAAAGACATTTATTCTAAGACTTGCCGTTACATTAAATGACTGTGTATCAGAAGTGCCTTTTTCATTAGATAGCCAATTGTATTTTCCACTGTTAGAAGAAACATAAGAATACGAGTGCGATAAATCCATCTTCGTGTAAATGCCACCAAAAGAAAGCCCTGCTGTAATAATGTCATTAATTGTATAATAGGCACTTAAACGCCCCTTGAATGTTTTAAAATACGAATCACTTTCATCCCTAAATTTTAAAGAACGCATAATATGATGGTCTACAGAATAAATATACGAGTAAGGAGAAACTGCAAGAGCAACATCAAATTCAAGACGTTCCGTGGGGACTATCATAAACTGGCAGCCTAAAAAAGTATAAAAGGAAGAATGATTATATTCTATTACAGTTTCAGACTTTGAGATAACAAAATGTTCTGCGTAAGGACTGTTCCAACTCACATCATATCCAAGCCTTGTAGAATCAGCATCTCCATACCAACATTCAGCACCTTTTGCTTTAAATACGACATTATAAAAACCGACTTCACCAAAAGGCATTATCCTAAAAACAGCTTCTGGAAAAACTATAAAGCCAAAAGTCCCACTTACATCTATATACGAATGAAGGGAGTTATTACTTTCTGAAAAGTTAGTCTTTAAACCAAGATTATTCCTATCCATCCAGTCAGAATCATACATCTTCCCACAAGAAGCTGGTATTGCAGAGGTTGCAGATACGCCTAAATACAAATGTTTATAACTTGCGTTCATTTTTAATCCGTACAACCACAGTGGCTTTTCTTCCCATTCCAGATAACTTAGTTTTTCAAAATCTGAGTTAGAACTTTCCTGACAGTACAGATACTCACCAAGTTTTCCATATTGATACGAAAAAAAAGGTTCAAAAGAAAGATGTGCTTTTGAAGAATCTAAAGCAACAAGAGAAAAAGGGATTCCAACAACAAGCAGTAATTTACAAAGTAATTTCTGCAAATTAATTTTCAACGGCAACCTCTGTATTATCCACAGTTGGAGCATCCGCCAAAGGATCAACCTTAAATAATTTTGCAAGCTGCTTACGTACGGCTTCCATATCACGAGCATAAGGAGCTTTAAAAATCATTCGTTCCAGAGTTTTCGGATGCTTTATTTCCAATGAATATGCATGAAGTGCAAGACGGGAAAGAAGAGGATTTTCATCCTCCACATCACCATTCCACTTTCTTTTTATGTCACTAAGACGGACAGGTTTTTGATTTCCTGAATATAAAGGGTCGCACACAATCGAAAAACCTTTTTCCTTAAGATGTGCACGAATTTGGTGAGTTCTTCCAGTATGAGGTCTTGCTTCTATCCAGCTATACGGACCGCAACTACCAATAAGGTGAAAATCTGTAATGGAAACTTTACCAGACTTTTTATTTACAATCGTTCTGTGTTTTGCATCGCCATCAGGGAGCAATTTTATATCAACATGAAGGTCTTTCCATAAAGGATGGCCATTTACAAGGCAATGATAGATTTTTGTTACTTCACGATTTTCAAACTGCATGGAAAGGCTTCTGTGAGCCTCGGCATTCCGGGCATAAATTACAACACCGCTTGTATCTTTATCAATGCGGTGCACGGCAAAGATTTTTCCGAATTCTTTTTCAACGCTTACATCAAGTCGTGGGGCATCTGCATCATAGCGATCTGCAGCTATAAGCACTCCTGAGCGTTTATTAACAACAACAATGTCATCATCAGCAAAAATTACTGTATAATCTGGTACAGTCTTCATATAATCTCATTATACATGAAAAACGCAAAATAACAAGGATTCACAGATACACAACCTGTATTTCATCCTGTAACAAAGCTAAAAAAGCTGTTGTTATTTAATAAAGTAGGATATAATATTTATTACGAATGCCGTAAACACGGTAAAAAAGGAGAATTTATGCGTTTATTTAGAAATGTACAGCAAGTTTTGCTACTTCTGACAGTTCCTGTTGTCCTTGCAGGATGTGTCAGTTCTCATTCAGACTCACCTAAAGCAAACACCACAGTCCTTGCAGCCCAGCAAAGTTCAAAGCCTAGCGCAGCTTCATATCAAGGGCTGAAGCGTAAAGTTGCCATAGCAAGATTTTCAAACGAAACAGAATATGCAAAGGGTGCTTTTTACGACAAGAACAACGATCCTATGGGAAAACAGGCAGTTGACGTACTTTCAACCAAACTCACTTCTTCCGGCAAATTCATTCTGTTGGAACGTGCAGATGCAGAACTTATAGAAAAGGAACTTAAATACTCAGGACAGAGCGAAGCTGCACAGAAAGTAGGAGCAGACTACCTCATAATCGGTTCCATTACAGAATTCGGACGCAAGAATATCGGTGAAACAGGTGTATTCACTCAGACAAAAAGACAGATTGTTCAGGCAGGAGTCAGCATAAGACTTGTTGATGTCTCTACAGGAGAAATCATCTATGCAGAAGAAGCCAAAGGCGAAGCAGAAACTGAAGCTTCTACAGTACTCGGCTTTGGTGGACAGGCAGGATACGATGCAACTCTCAGTGACAAAGCAATCAGTTCTGCAATCTCACAGCTTGTTGAAAACGTAATAAATAAATGTATGGACAACCCATGGAAATCATACATCCTTTCTTACGATGCCGACGGCATGATTATTGCTGGCGGTGCAAAGCAGGGCGTAAAGCCAGGCAATGTTTTCCAAGTTTTCCAGAGAGGAAAAAAGGTAAAAAATCCTCAGACTGGCATGAACATGGAGCTTCCGGGAAAACAGATTGGAACTGTTACAGTTGTTTCTACAGGCGGCTCGACTGTTAACAATGAATATTCCTATGTACAGTATGCAGGAAATCCAATAGATTCTTCAAAACTTTCAGACTACGAAATAAGAGGTAAATAATATGAAAAAACTTCACTTTTTTGATTTTTTTGCACTTATTGCAATTGCAATATTGGGTGCAGTATGTTTTTCAGGCTGCGAAACTCCTCGTACTGCATCTTACGGATTGCCGGATATAGGCTATGTACAGTTTGTAAGTTCTACAAAATATAAAAATGTAAGGGCTGTCTTTGATGATGAAGTAACTGTTAATGCAAAAGTAAACTCTGTAGAAGACAGAACCGTAGAAAGTGACAGTAACTATGCCGTAACAACAGGACGACACAGTGTTCAGGTTTTTGACTCTAAAGGAAATCTGCTTGTCTCAAAAGACATATTCGTGTCGGCACAGGAAATAAGAATGATCTATCTGCCATGAAAAGAATAAAAATCATTTTTCCGGCATTAGCACTAAGCCTCTTATTCTGCATACCCGCAAGTTCTGAAACTTTATATAGTTGGTACGGCTATCAGCAGAAGTCGTACCGCTACCTTAAAAAGAATGATGCATCTTCTTACAAAAACCTCATACAATGTTATGAAAGCATCATAAAAACCCAGAACTATGGGCGAAAGACAGTTCCTCCCGGAATCTATGCAGATTATGGATGGGCACTCATAAAATCGGGCAACAAGGAAAAGGGCATTTCCATGCTCAAAAAAGAGATGGAGTTGTATCCTGAATCCAGCGTATTCATTACAAGAATATTGAAGAGGTTTGAAGATGAACAGAAAAACTAGACGACATGTTCTGTTCATATCGGCAGCAATATTTATTCTTGTCTCCAGTTTAAGTTCCTGTCTTTCCTTCAGTTTTGGCGACAGTTCGTATGAACGCCCTACAAAGGGTAATACATACACACAGCTTTACAATGAAGCGCCTCTTGTCATGCTGATTATGCCACCAATAAACAATAGTGCAAATGTTGATGCAAAAGATTACTTCTATTCAACACTGAACGTACCTATTGCAGATGCTGGCTATTATGTTCTTCCACCGTATCTTACACTTGAAACTTTACAGCGGGAAAGTGCGTACGATGCAGAACTGTTCTTGGATAAGGATCTTTCCAAATTCAGGGAGATATTCGGGGCTGATGTAGCGGTGTTTACTATTATACACTCTTGGAACAAGAGCATTTTGGACTACACTGTTACGGTAAAGATTGATTATGTATTCAGATCTACAAAGACAAATGAAACTCTTTACAAGAAGAGCGGAACTATAACGCTGGATGCATCTGTCAAAGCAACAGATGATGACAGCTGGCTTGGATTTATCATCGAAGTAGTTGCAGGAGCTATAAATACTGCTATTACAGATTTTGTTTCCATGGCAGTAGAATGTAACGAGGCTGCACTGGCAAATCTGCCTAGGGGAAAGTACAGTTCCCGCTATGGGCAGGACAAGAACGACAGTCCGGGTAGTGATACCATCACAATTAATAAGTAATTGTCAACAATCAGGCTCATTGACGCATTATGACAAAAAACAGTAAAATGTAAAGGTATTTCGTAAAACCGAATAGGAGAACAAAATGGTCATTAAACCAATGATTCGCAGCAATATCTGCATTAACTCACACCCTGTAGGATGTGCAAAAGAAACAGAAAGACAAATTAACTATGCACGTGCTCAGAAAGCTAAGCGCGCAATAAAGACAGCAAAAGAAGGTGGTAACGGTCCAAAGACAGTTCTCGTTCTAGGATGCTCAACAGGATACGGACTTGGCAGTAGAATCAGTGCTGCTTTTGAATATGGAGCGGATACTATTGGTGTATCATTTGAAAAGGAAGCTTCTGACAAAAGAGGAGGAACTCCCGGATGGTATAACAACAAGGCTTTTGACAGAGCTGCTGAAAAAGAAGGTCTGAAGACTGTCACTATAAATGCAGATGCATACAGCGATGAATGCCGCCAGACTGTAATTGAGAAGGTTAAAGCTTGGGGCAAGAAATTTGACCTTATCATATACAGCCTTGCAAGCCCTGTGCGCACAGATCCTGATTCTAAGGTAATGTATCGTTCTGTAATTAAACCTGTAGGAAAACCATACGGTGGTGCTGCACTTGACATGATGACTGGTAAACTTTCGGAAATGACAGCAGAGCCTGCTTCTGGCGATGAAATTCCTAATACAGTAAAAGTAATGGGTGGTGAAGACTGGGAACGCTGGATAAAGCAGCTTTCTGAGGCAGATGTACTTGCACAGGGCTGTAGAACTGTTGCATATTCATACATCGGACCAAAACTGTCACATCCTATTTATCGTGACGGTACAATTGGTGCTGCAAAAAAAGACCTTGAAGCTCGTGCAAAGAACATCGATAAAGCACTAAAGACTATTGGCGGTGCAGCTTATGTAAGCGTAAACAAAGGACTTATAACCCGATCTTCTTCTGTAATTCCAATTATTGCACTTTATCTTGGAGCATTGTTCAAGGTAATGAAAGCAAAGGGAACCCATGAAGGTTGTATTGAGCAGATGGAAAGACTTTTCGCAGAACGACTTTATACAGGAGCAAATAATGGAGCTGGAAATGTACCTGTAGACTCAGAAGGAAGAATCCGTATTGATGACTGGGAACTTGAAGCTGATGTTCAGGCAGAAGTTGATAAAATAATGCCAAACATTACAGAAGATAATGTTGAACAGACTATTGATCTCGCAGGTATCCGTCACGACTTCCTTGCAATCAATGGCTTTGATGTAGAAGGTGTTGATTATACAAAAGATGTTACAGATTTAACAAGTATAGATTAATATTTGTCATAAAATAAAAAAGCACTTCCTTACATACGGAAGTGCTTTTTTATTTATCATCTATTCAAAACCTCGAAATTGGTTTAATAATCAAGAGAAAGAGTAAAAATTACACCTAGAAGAATAGTTGGCAGATCTTTTGTTGAATTGAATGTCGTTTTATAAGTATAACTTGCTCCACCGTAAATTATAGGAGCAATAAATGTCATAGTAACATGAGAGAATGTATCAAGAGACAAGCTTGGAATAAAATAACCAGAATTTTCATCAAGATTTAAATACCACTGGGCAGCAACAGAAATATCAGATTTAGCAATGTGTCGCCAGGCAAATGTAAGGGCAAGATTATTACTGCGTTTTGAGGAGTGTTCTGTTGCCGTAGATCTTGAATCATAAATAAACTGATATTCAGCAACAAAACCAATCTTACCCATATTTTCTGTTGTCCAAAGACGACTTATGCCTCCTACAAATTTGGCATAAGAGACATCTTCAAAATCACCTCGAGGGGAATGAACTTTTCCCCACAGGTTTATATGATTTCCAAACAGATCTGTTGTAATTTCAACTCCGAAAGCAGGTTGCATTGCCTTTGGATCGGCAGAAGCCCATTTTCGACCAAAAAGTTTTATAGAAAGCGGTCCAAGAGGATATTCAACAGCACCTGCATAAGAAAGATACTTTGAACTCAAATCATCAACATCACTACTTTTATACATACCCATTGCTTGAATTTGACCGCGACCTATAGGCACTGTAAAGATTGCATCAAAACGTTTTGTTGGTTTATGTTCAGAAGAAAACAATACTGTTGTATCATTTGACTCATCATCAAGTATATTGGTATCAAATAAAAGGGAATTACCCCAGCTAGTTGCTGTTGCACCAGCTGTTATGTACATAAAATCTTCCAATATATAATCAAAGTAAAGCTGGTCAATGGTTATTTCAAAATTGGGAAAAGATGTATAAACTTGTCCTTTTATGGAAATATCTTTTGCAGGTCTAGCAGTAAACCCAAGATAGTTTTCAAAACTGGCAAAAGGCATAAGTAAATCATCAGGATAAATCTTCCCTACCAGTCCCATTGATGCATTAAAAGATCCATAGAATTTTATATTTTGTAACAGGTCACCTGCAGTAGGCATTACTACAGGCGGAGGATTCTGTTGCTGCTCATTAGGTACTTCAACATCTTCTGCCGTTTCAAACATGCTATCTACGTCAAAGGAATCTTCTTCCTGCGCAAAAAGAGCATGAGGCATAAAAAAAATACAAAGTACCAAAAACAAGCAACAGAAAAATCGCATTACTTACTGCTCATCATCTCAACATATTTTTTTGTATAAACAGTATTATTCTGCTTTGCAAACGAAACGTTTGAAATTGTTATCTGGGTCTGTTCATACTGCATTTTATTGTTGATTTTCTTACCTCGAAGATTATCTACGATAAGCATCTTATCAGGAACAGAATGACCTGTATATTTCTGATAAGAAGGAATTGCAGTTGTTCTTAAAAGCTGACCAGAAAGGCTATAATCTTCCTTCTTACGGATAAGACCATCATCCTCTGTTACCCAAAGCTTTACAGAAGGATAATTTACATCTTCAACTTTTGCAGCCAAATCGAATACAACACAGTTAAGATTACCAAGCTTTTCTTTTGTTGCAGACTTAATCTTGTATTTCTCACTATAATGCTGAGGAGTAAAATCTGCAGTAGTTGCATTTGTTCCCTGAAGTTTTTCCTTTGAACTTGAGAATACAAACTGTTTATCTGCAGGATCATAGAACCAGATATTCTGATCAAACTGAACATAGCCCTTTCCTCTGTCAGATTCAGGACCTGTTATAAGAATTGTATAAGAAAAAGCATCATCGCGTCTGTACATAATTGCAGTATTTACAGATTTTCCCTGTCCAGGTTTTTCCTGAACGAGAGAATAATTTGCCGTAAAATCCGTACCACTAAAAGCTGTTGTTGCATCTGTTTTTTTGAGCAAAGCAACTGCTTCCGAAGCAGAAAGACTCTGTGCAAATACAGCAGAAATACTCAAAGCGGAAACCAATACAGATATAATAATTTTCGATACAATTTTCTTTTTCATTTCTAACCCCAAAATAAAAAAAATTAACTTGTGGTAGCAAGTGCGCTTACCGGACTAATGTGAACCACATTACGTATAGTAAACAACATAGATAAAATAGTTGTTACAGCAATTATTAAAAACAGCCCCAAAGATTTTAAAATCTTTATGGCTGGTAATAACCGACCTTCCATTAAAAACATATCAAAAGCAGGGATAAATGAAAAATCAAACAATGAAAGTACAAAAGTAATACCAAAACTTAATACTACACCAACAAAAAATCCTGCTATAAGAAGATATAAAGCTTCAACAAAAAAAATATTACGAATTCCAGCAGGTTTCATACCTATTGCTCGATACGTTCCAATCTCAGTAATGCGCTTCATTACGGTAATTCTATAAGTACTGCCCATACCTACAGAAATAATTGCAACAAGAACAACAATAACAAGAAGAACAACAACCTTTAGAGCCTCAATAAGAACCTGTAAATCTTTTATATTTGCATCAAGCGTTATAAGGGCATACATTTGTTTTTCCTGCTTTTCAGCAGTATGAGCAAACTCCAGTTTATCATCTGTTAAAGGATGCATAAAGAATTCTGTCTCTAAAGCTTCTTGCAATTTATGAATAGCATCTTTTGACAAAGTCTTAGAAGGGAAATACATGCATATTCTATTTACAAAATCTTCCCTTCTTCCAGAAAGAAACCGAAGAGCCCTGATATCTAGATAAGCCGTATACATACCAAATAAGCTAGAATCCATAAAGATACCAGAAATATACATATCCATAGTATTCATATATCCCTGATCAGTTTTTACCTGTAGAATAACGCTATCTCCAGCTTTTACACCTAATTGACGGGCAATCGGCTCAGAAATAATCATAGAATTATGCTCCGGAAGTGATTTTACTCCACCTTCAACAAAATTCAAACGACTTAACAGCAACTTCTCATCATCAAAATCAACACCTTTAAACATTCGTTGCCGTACACCAGTTCCTTCAAAAAAAATCTGAGTTCTACGAGCATCAAACTCTATACGAGAAGATAGAATCGTATACTTTGGAACCAATGATTTTATCACTGCCATTTTTTCAGAAGAATTTTCCATATTTTCTTCATTTATGCCACCCATAAAAACAAGATCGCCACCATAATATATACGAGCCTTATCTTCAACAGCATTCAGCATTCCATCAGTTATCCACACAGCAGAAAGCATAATCGAAATACCAACAACACAAACTGTAAAAAGAGAAATATATTGCCTACGATTATTTACTAAACTATGAAGTGCAAGATTTGAGAAAAACATTTTCATTATGCCTGCCCCCTCATTGCAACTACAGGATTTGTTCCAAGTGCAATTCTTAAAGGATACAACCAGCCAACAATAGCAAGAAGACAAGAGAGAAGCATACAACTAAAAATATTAGAAGCTGTCAATACAGTCCTGATATATGAACCGCCAAATAACTGAATAAGAAGAGTGTTAGTAATATGAATATTCAGCATCTGCAATATAGCATTAAAAATAACTCCTAGCACACATCCAGCAATACCAGCTGTAATAGTCAGTATGGATGTTTCAAATAAAAATTGAAGTGCAATAAAACGTCTTCTAGCACCAATTGCTCGCAGAGTTCCAGTCTCACATACACGGCTCAATGCTGAAATAATAAGAGTATTAGCAATAACTATAAAACCTGTCAGAAGAATAAGCAAAATTCCAATATTAAGAATAACACGCAGATAAAACACCATTCCCACAGAACCTCCAGCAGCTGAACGCCACTTTACAGCCTGTACAGGCCAATCATTTTTCCTAAATTCTGCATTCAGATTACGTATAATTTTATTAATATTAGTATTTTCAGAGGTTTTACATATAATAAATGTCCATACAGTACTATCCGTACCTGATTTTTTAGCAGTCGTTTCTGAAGTAGTTCCAAAATCTTGTTCTAAAACTTCAGTCCCTTCGCTATCAGAAGCATTGGCAAAAAGATCATCAAAATCAAGATCAGAACCTATAAGACTGATGTCTTCTGGATTAATATCTTCATCTGGTACAACATCCTGTATTTCATGAATAGACCGTAATGTCACAGGATCAACAATTACAATCTGATCAAGTGTAGGATTTTCAACTTCATATTCATAAATCCCAACAAGAGGTATAGATCGAATGGTCATTGAAACACCATCCGTAAAAT
This sequence comes from uncultured Treponema sp., assembly GCA_947166545.1. GTDB lineage: Bacteria > Spirochaetota > Spirochaetia > Treponematales > Treponemataceae > Treponema_D. Next base: position 27,834 of record CAMVEQ010000003.1, read on the forward strand.
AAACAGTTAAATTATCACCAAGTTTTACATCTATAGGCTTTTCGCTTTCTTCTTCCATTGCCTTTAAAGCTGCTCTACTAAGCATAATACCCTTTTCACCTTTGGAAAAGCTTCTGCCTTCTATAATATGAATACCAGGCATATTATTTATGTATTCTTCTGCCTCAACACCAAAAAAATAAAACTCTTCATGATCAAGATTTCCATCAGCTGTTTTATATTGAATGGAAGAAAAACCTGTAATCTGAGGCAGAAGAACATTAATACCATCTGTCGCAGCAACACACTCATAAACATCCTGATATGGAATAAGTTCAGGAATCGCAGTAAGTTTTCCTGTTAATGGAGTTTCATCACCAAAAAGACTAAGCGTAAAATCAGATTTAGGTCGAATAACAATATTTCCTGTAAAGCTGTTTATAAATGTTTTTTCCATGCCGCTATCAGTTCCATCAAATATGGCATTCGACACAACGAGTAAAGAAATTGAAAAAGCAATAAATAAAATAATAACCAGAGAACTTTTTCTGGAAAGTACATTTTTAAGGGCAAAGCGGAATGCAAACATTGCAAAGATACTATCATACTGTAACCAAAAAAACAAGGTTTTGCACATTGTAACCAATGCAGGAAATATGCTATAGTTACTGCATGTCTATAATAGAATTACACAATGTAAGTAAAAACTATCAGATGGGAAAGCTTTCTGTTCCAGCAATAAAAAATGTATCATTCTCCATAAATAAAGGAGAATTTGCAGCTATCTCAGGACCTTCTGGTTCGGGGAAATCAACACTGCTAAACATGATAGGTCTAATAGATCTTCCATCCGCAGGAAACATTACCCTTGATGGCATTGATGTATATTCAAACGAACAACTCCCAGAAGGAAACAGAATTCCAAAAAAACTAGATTCAAGAATTACACAGATTAGAAGTTCTCATGTAGGCTTTATTTTTCAGAATTTTAACCTAATACCAGTCCTAAATGTGTATGAAAACGTAGAACTTCCACTCAATCTCATGGATAAAAAAGAACAACGGTCTAAAATTTCAAAAAAAGAAAAAGAAGACTGGATTTCATATCTTATAGAAACAGTAGGATTAACCGCCTGGAAAACTCATAAACCAGCAGAATTAAGTGGAGGACAGCGACAGAGAGTTGCAATTGCACGAGCACTTGTTACAAAAGCACCTGTAATACTGGCAGATGAACCTACTGCAAACCTGGACAGTAAAAATGGAGAACAAATTCTTGAGCTTATGCAGAAGCTGAACAGGGAACTATCGACTACATTCATCTTCTCAACGCATGATTCACGTATTGTAGAAATGTGTAATCATGTTATATACATATTCGATGGACAAAAAGTAAAAGAGACAAATTCCATAAAATAATGAAAAAAAGCAGATAAGCTTTTAGTCATTTTTATGCTCTAAAGAATACATTATCTCTCGGCTTCTAAGAATAGGATCAATTTCTGAGTTAAAAGTTTTAACAGAACGTTCAAAAGCTTTCATTACAAGATCAGCAGGAAGAACACTTTCTGCACCATCTTCCATAAAAAGCTGATACGGACGAACTCCCAAAGCTTTTGTAAGACAAACCAAAGTACGTGGAGACGGCCACTGAAGCATATTTTCCAATCTTGAAACAGTAACAGAGGTCATATCCATTTTTTCTGCAAGCATTTCCTGCGTTAAATGATTTTGCTCCCTATATTTACGGATATTGAAAGAGACCATTTTTCTAATCCGCATCTCATCCGGACCGCACTCATAAACCTCATCTTCTTCAGTTACCATGAAAAGAAGTTTATAGTGCCATATCAAAAAATAAAATCAAAAGAGATGAATAGTTATAACAGCTAAATTTAACACATTATGTTAAATTTATGTAAATTAAGACTCTTATTCATAATATAACGACATTTTTTATCAAATGCCGTTATAAGCGATATCAGAACTTAACATGAAAACCCGCACTGAAATTCAATCCACGAGGAATCACGCCTTCAGCGGAATCCTCTGTCTTTATTGTTGAAAAACCTAAATCATAGCGCAAATCTGTAACAAGAGCCATCGCAGGAGAAAATGCATAAGATGCTCCAATACCAGCAATAGCACTAAAAAGAATACGTGAATCAGGGTCAGAAGAATAAGAAGACTTAGTATCTTTTAAATCACTTGTAATGAAAGATACCTGAGGTCCTCCTTCCACAAATAAAAAAAGACTCTGATTAATAGGAATACCATAGTTTATTAGAACAGGCATGACAATACTATTATACGAAAGAGTTGAGTCCAAATCATATTTACTGGATTTCAATCCAATAGAATTGTGCATAAACCCAATTTCAGGCTGAACATAAAGATTTTCTACTACAGAAATAGGAATCTTTCCAAAAACAGATCCTCCATAGCCCCAATTCTTACTTGTATTTGTAGTTGTATCCTGAATTGAAGTTGTAGTACCAGCGCCAAAGTCTCCGAAGCCCCTGAAACCAAAGGTTACTTCTGAGAATGCCAGTGTTGCAGTAATAACTGCAAGACACACCACTGTTAAATTTTTTTTCATACATAACCCCTTGATATGCTGCGAATAAACTTATTCCTACTATATATTATAGATAGTTTTATTGGCAGGTCAAGCTAAATTAAATTAAAAAGACGTTTTCCTTGTTAAATCCTGCATTCTCTGAATACTAGATGTAAACATTAGTTTCTGATATTCTTACCCTACAATGAACTGTATTGAATTTTCAGATGTATCTTTTAAATATCCTCCTGTAGAAGGAGATGTAGATGAAAACGGCAAACAAATAGAGCCATCTTTTATTTTTGAGCATTTTACAGGTGTAATACCAGCAGGATTTACAAGTCTCATAGGTCCTAACGGCTCAGGTAAATCCACATTTCTATTACTAGCATCTGGTCGTCTCTGTCCTCAAAGTGGAAAATGCCGTTTATTTGGACAAGATATTCTTAATCTTGCAGAAGAACAGAAAAATCTACTGGCATCCGTTATCTATCAGAACATGGAATTTGAATCAAATGATAAAGTTTACGAACTTTTACAATTCGTATATGACCATGGAGCACTTAAGGGGAATGCAAACTCCTTAAGGGGCAAAGAAAAAGACCTTCTTGCAGAAGTAATAAATGTATTTGAACTAGACAAAGTTCTTCAACACGGGCTAAAAGAGCTTAGCAAAGGTGAAATTCAGCGTGTACTGCTCGCATTCAGTCTTTTATACGGTAGTGCAAGCATATTTATGGATGAACCAATGTTTGCCATGGAACAACAACAAAAAGAAAACTCTCTGGCATACCTTAAGGAGTATGCAGAAAAAACAAAGACAGCATTTTTTATTTCTATGCATGAATTAGACTTAACGCGTAAATATGCACAGAACGTAATTCTGTTCTATCCTAATCGAGACATGGATTATGGAACCCCAGAAGAAGTCATGACAGATGAATCTCTTGAAAAAGCCTATGGAGTTCCTGTTTCCATGTTAAAAAATGGAGAAGACATGACCAGAGAAGAACTTGTGCAGTCTGCAAATGCTATTCTTGCCATGCAGAATACTCATCAGAATTCAGAAACAGCAAAATGAACATTTGTCTTTTTTCGCAGGAAGAAATAAACCTCCCGCTTTCAATGAATGATGAACGGGCATCTCACTTAATAAAAATCCTTCACAAAAAAGAAGGAGACTCTTTTCATGCCGGAGTCATAAACGGACAAGCAGGATCTGCCCTCATTACATCAATAGAACACAAAAAGGAAGGCAGTTTTATTCATTTTTCCTTCACTCCAGAAAGGGATGGAAAACCGCTCTACCCTTTAATAATGATTATTGGATTTCCGCGTCCAATCCAGCTTAAAAGACTTCTTCGCGACATGGCAGGACTTGGCGTTTGCCAAATACATCTAGTAGGAACAGAACTCGGTGAAAAATCATATCTAAAATCTGACCTGGCAAAAACAGAGGCAGGAATAAAAATGCTGTTAGATGGTACAGTACAGGCTGCAAGCACACATATTCCTCAGCTTGTAAAACATAATTCTCTGCTGGAATGTATTAATTTCCTTGAAAACGATGCAATGCTCCAAACGAAATCAAAACTGTGCATGGGTCTAGACAATGTAAAACCTGAGCAATCGCTTACCCAATTTCTTGTAAATAACGCACAGAAAAAACCGTCTATATATATAGCTGCAATCGGCAGTGAACGCGGATGGACAGACAAAGAACGAAATTGTCTTTCAGAACACGGCTTCACACTTCTTGGCATGGGTAGCCGAATACTTAGAACCGAAACAGCATCAACAGTATGCGCCAGCATAGTACTCAGTGCAATGGGCGTTCTTTAACGAGGTGTTTTTATGGAAAATGAAAAAATAAAGGATATGCTGCTGGACATTCAAGAATGTTCATTGGAATTCAGTGTAGTACAATCAGGAAAAGAAAGCAAGCGTGTAAACGGACTTTATAAGCCAGACACACGTGAAATAATCCTGCACAACAAAAATTTCAAGACAGATAATCAGCTAGTATATACAGCAGTACATGAATATGTTCATCATCTTATAAATGAAGAGCGCATTCAAGAAAATGGAGGTAAAGAACCACCACATGAAATGCGTAGTCACAATAAGTATTTTTGGGCCAAATTTGAATCTTTGCTTGAAGTAGCAGAGGAAAAGGGATATTATAAAATAGATATAGCAGATTCCCCAGAGCTTGAAGCTCTTACCAAGGAAATCCGTGAAAAATACATAGAACCAAACGGTCATTTAATGATTGAATTCGGACGGGCTCTTGTGAAAGCACAAACACTCTGTGAACAGGCAAATATCCGTTATGAAGATTATGTCGATAGAGTTTTGCAACTTCCACGCAGCACAGCTCGATCAGTACAAAAAATAAGTGTACTCCCCGATTCTGATGCAGCTATGGGTTTTGACAACATGAAACTTGTAGCATCTGTAAAAAAATCAGATGAAAGGGCAAAGGTTCAGGATGCAATTAAGGCTGGGAAAAGTCCTGTCGGAGTTGTAGCCATGATGAAAAAGAAAGCTCAGGAAGTTGATCCTAAGGCAAAACTTGAAAAAGAACGAGAACGTCTTACGAAAACAATCAATGAACTGACACACCGTCTGGAATTTGTGGAGGAAAGTCTTGCAAGTATGTAAATTTATTTCAGGTGCAATTATTGCGTTATTCCTAAATGTTTGTGCTCTTGCACAGTCTTCAATGTTTGACATGTCAATGCCAACAGTATCAGCTCCTACAATAGGTAACGGTTTTTATGTACCTGGAAACAATTCAAATTCCGTATATACAGGCCCATCCAATAACAATCCGTCAAAATCATCTTCTTCCGCATCCACATCAGCAGCATCATCTATCGCTGCAACCGAAGCAGAAGAAGCCGAAAACACGCTCACTTCAATTTCTGCAAGTGATCTTTCACTTTTAAGCCAGAAAGGTCTTTTGGGACAGCTCGGATCTATTTTTGATGAACGCTCCTATTCTTACGACAATTCATACAAAACAAACTCTGCTGATGAAACAAACAGACTTTTGAAAAAAGTACTCAACCGCCTTGAAGAAATTAAAGGCGATAACACTGCCTCCTCATCATCAACCGCAGCCGTACAAGACACATCCGTAAAGGCTAAAGCAGACAATGTTACACATACATCATCTACAGACAATGCATCACATACAAAGTCAACACTTTTACGCTTCACTGTAAATGGTTATGACGTATTACGCACATGCCGTACAGTTTACATTTCCGACGTACAGAAAGACGGAACCTTCCTCGTAACAGGAGACCGCCGCTATAATGCCAACGGCAGAATGATGAATGAAACATTTCATATTCTGTTCAAAGCAAAGCCTGATTCTTCAGACTGTGCAAATTACTCATCAGCTACGGCAGTAACACAGGACATTGAAAATCCAAATTCTTTCCTTTACCAGCTTTCACAGCGTAAAAACATGGAAGCAAACCGTACTGGTAATTTTGTATCAATGCGTACTTCCGATCCTAACTGGAAACTTGAACTTCTTGTAGATCTTGGAGAATAACGCAGATGATAAAAAAACTGCACGAAGGAGCAGAAAAGCTTGCACTAGCCTTGTCATCAGAACAGTATGAAATGCTCGAAACCTATATTGAATGTGTACTAGAATTCAACAAAACATATAATCTGATGAAAGCAGATTCTGCCGATGAACTTGCCATAAATCACGTATTAGACAGCCTGGCAGCCGTTCCTGCACTAAAAGAAATCATCGCTTCGTATGCTAAAACATCATCTCCAGTTCAAATTGGAGACATAGGTAGCGGCGGCGGCTGCCCAGGAATACCGCTTTCGGTCGCTTTCCCAGAAGTACGCTTTACACTCGTTGAACGCATGGAAAAACGATGTGTCTTCCTTGAATCTGCAATAAAAAAAATGGGACTTACTAATACCAGCGTACTTTGTACACAAGCGGACAGCGTACCGCCAGCATCATTTGATATTGAAGTATTCAGAGCATTTCACCCATTTGATAAAAAAATAATAAAAACTCTGTATTCAATGTTAAGGAAAGACGGCACTATAGCCGCATATAAAGCACGGTCAGAAAAAATTGAAGCAGAAATGCTAGCTGTACAGTCTCTCATTCCTGCCTATAAGAAAATTACGCTCACAGTACCATTTCTTGAAGACCATGAACGTAATCTTGTAGTAATAAAACACTAATTTATCTTTTTAAGAAGTTTTGTAAGCCCCGCACGCTCAACCAAGTCTAACGGACGACCTTCTACATACTTTGCTGCCTCTTCAGAAAAACTACCAGCAGTAAAACATGTACCTCGTCCGGCTTTTTTATCTCTAAGCATATCAAGGAATTCACGCACGAAAATCTCACCAGTAACACCAGTAGTGCGGAAAAAGCGGAACAATTCCGTATCTTCCCATTTTGGTGTATCAATATCAGCAATTATATCAACGTAAGAAGCTGCAACCTTAATATCAACAATCTTTGCATTACCACGCTCATAGAATGCAGTAACAATCTTGCGGCACAAAACAACAAATTCACTTGCAGGACCAGAAAGGTAAACCTGTAAGTTATGGTTCTGACCAAGCTCCTGATAGCGAGCCAAAAGACCGTTTACATCCTTATAATTCTGATTTTGAGCACGAACCTGACGCAAAACAGAAAGACCATCCTGCAACTTGTTCTGATCCAAATAACACAAAGCCAATCTATACTGAATTTCTATCTTTGTCTCAGGAGCAATATTCTGATGCTTCAAGCCAATAAGAAAGTCTTGAATTGCAAGATCTTTGTTCCCCTGATTTGAATGGTAAATACCAGCATGCAGACATGACGTTGGACCAAATTCAGTATCAGCCCTAAGATGAGAGAAAATCTGCACAGCCTTATCGCCGTGACCGTCTTCTGACATAGCCTGAGCATAATAGAACATAGTCTCCTTGTTAGCAGGATCTTCAGTTATAGCTTTCTTAAAGTAAGTAATACTTTCCCTGTAATGATGCTGCTTATAAAGAGCCATTGCAAGATAACTGAAAGCCTTTTCTGTAAGAGGATCGATCATAAGGGTCTTCTTAAAACAAGGAACGGCTTTTTCAAATTGATTAAGATTATAATAGGCAATACCCAGATTCTTATTGACATTAACATCCTGAGAATCTTGAGCATAAGCAAGGGTAAGAAATTTTATGGCTTCTTCATTTGCATTAAGCTTTAATGCAATTTCACCAGCACGAACATTCACTTGAAGCTTATCGATTTTATCCGAAATAGCAGAAAGTCGTGAAAGATTTTGATAAATAGGAAAAGCTTTGTCCCAAAGCTGATTTTGATAATAAATATCCCCCAGCGGAATAAGGCCAGCCGGATCATCAGGATTTCTTGAGAGACGCCGACTGGCCTCTTTCATAATCTGACTCTGCGATTTTGTATGTCTCGGTTTACCAGTACCATTAAGGTCTCCCGAAACAGAAGGAGGTTTTCTTCCCATCATAACAAGAAGAACTGCTACTATTGCGATAACAATTATTCCAGCAATTAAATATGTAAACGCCATATCAAATCCTTATGTAAGAAAAGTTTCCATCATTCTGTATCGGCAGAAATTCAAATAATCTTTAAAAGGACTGCTTAACGCCTGTGCTCTTCAACAAGAAGGGCAATCCGGTCTAAAGCAGTCTTAATTTTATCAATTGCAGTAGCATAACAGCAACGGATGTGACCTTCACCTGCAGAACCAAAAGCTGTTCCAGGAACAACCGCAACATTGTGCTTCTGGAACAACTCAGTTGCAAACTCTTCTGCCGAAAGCCCCGTACTGCTGATGTCTGGGAACATATAAAATGCCCCAGTAGGCTCAGGAACAGAAAGCCCCATATCAACAAAAGCCTTGTACATCAAGTTTCGGCGCTGCTGATAGCTCACACGCATTTTCTCAACTTCACTCCATCCATTTTTGAGCCCTTCCAGAGCCGCATACTGGCTCATAATAGGCGCACAGATAGTATTGTACTGATGAAGTTTTACAATCTGAGCCATCAAATCTTCTGGAGCCGCAATATAACCAATTCTCCAGCCAGTCATTGCAAAAGATTTTGAAAAACCGTTCAAGATAATAGTATAATCTTTCATTCCCGGGAAACTGCCGATTGAAACATGCTTGTGATCATCATAAACAAGCTCACAGTAAATTTCATCAGCAATACACCATATCTGATGTTCTTTTGCAATCTCAGCAATCTTTTCAAGCTCCTCCTTAGGAATCATAGTACCAGTAGGATTACTTGGAGAACAGAACATTATAGCCTTCGTCTTAGGCGTAATAAGCGACTTAAACTGCTCAGCCGTAGGATAAAAACCATTCTTGCTCGTATCAAGGCGGACAATCTTTGCACCGCATAGATGAGCCAAAGGAACATAGTTTACATAACAAGGCTCACAAACAATAAGTTCATCATCAGGATTAAGAACAGCACGCAGAACGGCATCAACACCTTCACTTGCACCGACAGTAACCAAGATTTCCTTGTTTGGATTATAGTACATATTGTAGCGTTCCATGTATTTTGCAATTTCAGAACGCAATTCCAAAAGTCCCCAGTTACTTGTATAACTGGTATGTCCCTGTTCCAAATGATAAAAAGCTTCTTCCCTCATGAGCCATGGAGTAGGAAAATCAGGCTCACCAACAGAAAGAGATATAACATCATCGTGACCGATGAGCATTTCAAAAAATTTACGGATTCCACTTGGTGGCGTTTCCACCATTGATTTGCTGAACCTATCAGACCTTGTGTTCATTATGCAGTTACTCCTTCTCTACTGTCTGAACGCTGCTCTATATATACAATATCGTTCTCTTTATAAGTTTTAAGAATAAAGTGCGTCTTTGTAGAACGCACACCAGCCAAAGTAGAAAGTTTGCGAGCAACAAACAAAGCCACTTCCTGAAGAGAATCACCTTCAATGATTACCTTCAAATCATAGCCTCCACTCATAAGATAAAGAGACTTTACCTGAGGGAAACGGTAAATTCTGTCCGCAATACCGTCAAATCCGTGTTCGCGCTCAGGAGCAACCTGAATTTCTATTTCAGCACAAACTTTTTCCTTTGCAAGTGCATCCTTTTCAGGATTAATGATGGCGGCATACTTCATGATAACACCATCATTTTCCAGTTTCTGGATAATGGCGTTTACTTCTTCCGGTGTCTTTTTTGTCATTGCAGAAATGTCTTCTGCAGAAAGTCTCGCATTGTCGCGCAGCAAGTTCAAGATTTCTTCTGATGCGTCCATTATATGCCTCCATGTATAAATATTCCTTTAGAGTACACTATTTCAATTAAATATACAAGGAAATTCACAATCACAAGCCATGTAATTACAGAACCTGTTGAAGATTAATAAAATATTCTGTACAATGTTTCTATATGGAAAAATTAAAGATTTTACTGGCAAAAGGCAGAATATACGAATCAGTATATAAATTATTAGATGATGTAGGCATTTCAATCTATCTGCCAGACCGCACCTATTTCCCAATTACAAATCAGAAAGATTTGGCATTTCAGGTTGTAAAACCTCAGATTGTATCCAACCTTCTTGCAGGAAATAAGGCAGACATAGGTTTTTCCGGCAAGGACTGGGTTTATGAAAACGGTGTACAGGATCAGGTTGAGGAAATCATGGATCTTGGATTTGACGGCGTACGCATTGTAGCTGCAATTCCAGACACGTTTAATTATGACGAAATTCTTTCTAAGCCTGTAACAATAGCAACAGAATATCAGGCATTGAGTCGCAAGTGGGTTGAAGACAAAAAGATAAAGGGAACAATCTTCCGTACTTGGGGAACCAGCGAAGGCTTTGTACAGGACAATGAAGAATCAATCGCACAGATTCTTATTGACAACACAAGCACAGGCTCTTCACTGCATGCAAACCACCTTAAAATCGTAGACACCCTGATGGAATCCTCCACCAGAATGTATGCAAGCAAGGAAGCTCTTAAAGATCCTGAAAAGAAGCAGAAGATTATGGAACTTAAAATGTTGTTCCAGACAGTTCTCAATGCACGTTCTCGAGTAATGCTTGAAATGAACGTAGCACAGGATAAGTTCGATGCTCTTGTAAAGGGATTGCCTTCAATGAGAAGCCCAACCGTAAGCCCTCTTTTCGGAGGAAACGGATACGCAATAAAGATTGCCGTAAAGAAAAGCGATGTTCCAACACTGCTCCCTAAATTGCAGTCTTTAGGTGCAACAGACATTGTTGAATACGAACTTAGAAAAGTAATGATGTGAGGCATTTATGGCAAGAACCGCTGAAATCGAACGCAATACTGCAGAAACACAGATAAAGCTTACACTTAATCTAGACGGAACAGGAAAATGTAACGTAAAGAATCCTATAGGCTTCTTTGATCATTTGCTCCATGCGTTCTGCAAGCACGGCATGTTTGATTTGAGCGGTGAGCTTAAAGGCGACCTTGAAGTAGATCAGCATCATTTAATAGAAGATACAGGCATAACTTTGGGCATGTGCTTTGCAAAAGCACTCGGAAACTGCGCTGGCATTTACAGAAGCGGATTTTTTATTTATCCAATGGATGAAAGTCTTCTGCAGGCAAGCGTTGATTTCGGAGGGCGTTCCTTCTGCGTATGTAATGCCCAGCTTACAAACATACCTCTTGTTTCCATGAGCCACGAAGGAATGCAGTCAAGTTTTCAGACCGACTGCTTTGAAGATTTCTGGCAGGGCTTTGTAAACGGAGCAAAATGCAACCTGCACATGGACACAATCAGGGGCAGAAGCGACCATCACAAAATGGAAGGCTTGTTTAAAGCCGCAGCCCGAGCAATGCGTGCCGCTGTTGAAATTGACTCCCGTAGAAACGGTGAAATTCCGTCTACAAAAGGAGTTATTGTATAATTTTTCATAAAACAAATATGAATCTTAAATCTTTTTTTAGAGATCTGTTTGTTGCAGAAACAGAGTGCACGCTTTCATTTGCAGTTATTGGAACGCTTTTTGCACGAAATGCCACAATATCATACACATATTTTTTCATACCAATTGTGTTTGGAATCATCTGCATGATTCCGTGCATACCAGTCTATGTAAAAGAAAACATGACCATTCCGCAGATAATAATACAGAGGCTGGTAGAACTGATTGTACTTGAAGCAGTATTTATCTGGAGTGCAAACCTGCTTGCAGGAAGTTTTCTTGGAAGAACAGGACTTATTGCGACAGGATTTTGTACAATGCTTTTCGATATTTCATCATACTTTATCATGTACAAAATGGAAAAGGCAGAATCCGACCGTTTAAATAAAAAGCTTAAAGAACTTGCAGAACGCACGACAGAGCAAAAACAAGAAAGCCCTGTAAGCAAGATAGATGTAATCGGCGAACACGACAGCCACATACAGCTTCCTCTCGGAGACATTCTTTATTTTGAAGCAGATTCAGAACAGGTGTTCTCTTACACCGACAAGGAAATTTATCAGGTAAAGATGAGGCTGTATCAAGTAGAATCCATTTCACGTACAGCGGGAATAATCAGAGTTTCAAAATCACACCTTGTAAACCTGCATAAAATTCAATCAGTACGCACGGCTCTAAACAGCCGTCTATATGCAAAAATGCCAAACGGTGAAGAAGTTCTTGTAAGCCGCAAGTACGCCCCGGAACTAAAACACGCAATGGCTTAAATAAACATCCCAAACAAAGAAAGATAAAAGCTCTGCAATTAAAGCAGAGCTTTTTTATTTTACAAAAGAAAATCCACAAGATTTATTATGCTAACACCTTCATACAAATATTTTTCATGTCTTGTTCGTGCTATTAAAACTTTAGGGTAAGCATCTTTTATGCTCAATAAAGGAGATACCTCACGCTCGAATGTTTCAGGAGATGAAATATCATCGCTAACCTGAATATAGATTTTTTCACTCTGCTTTATTGCAACAAAATCAATTTCCTTTTTATATAAAACTCCAGTGTAAACTTCGCATCCCCTGCGTAGTAATTCAATACAAACTATGTTTTCATAAACTCGTCCATAGTCCATATTTTTTGTTCCAAGAATGGCATATCTAAAAGAATGGTCAGCAAGATAATATTTATCTTGACTTGCAAGATACTTTTTTCCGCGAATGTCATAACGGCGAACTTTATAAAAAGCAAATGCATTACAAAGATAACTCAAATAAGAACCTATAGTTTTATCATTTGTTTTTTCCCAATTACTTGTAAGAGTATCTGAAATTTTACGAACAGAGATTTCCGAAGAAATATTATCAAGCATAAAGTCATTTAATTTGTTCAACAGAAGTTCATTCTTGATTTTATATTTTTGAACAATATCACGGGTTATCAAAGTGTAAAAGACATCTTTTATATAGGCATATTTTTCTTCATAAGTTTTATAAACAAAAGAACCAGACATTCCTCCGTCCTTTACAAATAAATCAAAAGCATCTTCTGTATTAGAAGAGGAATAATACTTTTGATATTCAGAAAAAGAAAATGGAAAAATTTGGATTTGAAAAACACGACCTGTAAATAGTGTTGCTAAATCACTTGAAAGCAAGAAAGCATTGGAACCAGTTATATAAATATCATATTTTTCTCTTGCATGAAATGAATTGATTACTTTTTCAAAATCTGAACACAGCTGAACTTCATCTATTAACAAGAAATTTGTTTTATTATTTTGATAACGTTACTCAACATAAGAATTCAAGGCTTGAGCTGTCTTGATTGTATCGAACTCAAAGAAATTGAAATTAATATGAATGATGTTAGCATCTGTGACAGTATTATTTATCCAATCAATAAATGCTTCCATCAATTTAGATTTGCCACATCGTCGAACTCCAGTTATTACTTTTATATCAGGAGTTCCCATTACATTTTTAAGCTTATCTAAGTAAAAATTCCGTTCAATTAATTTCATAAGAAAATTATACACTCTCCATTTCGCAAAATCAATATTTTTTCAATTTTGCGAAATAGAGTTATATAATAATACTTTAGTGATAATAATTCTTACTAGTTCAACGCATTTGCCATAGCATAAACAATGCCCACATAAAGAAGTATCAGAATTCCCTCTGCAATAATATATGGAGCAGGATGAAACTGTACAAATACAAAGATAACATTAACAATGATATTTGCAATGATGGTAATAACACTTAATACAGATATATTTCCACCACCACGTTCCGCATACTTTATGCCGAAACCACCAACAAGCATGACAAAAAAACTCACACCTGCAAGAGCAAACATAATGCCACGCCCATCCTCACCGCCGTTAGCAGCAAAGAAACCATATCCTGCAAGTATAGCAATACCTAGAGAAATCAAGATAGGAATAAACTTAAATTGAATTTTCATTTTACATCTCCTACTACTGGTGGCGGAACCATACTTATAAGGCACAAAAGCTCTGGAAAACTGTCCGCTTTCTGCCATTCAGACATGCCAGTTTTCCATACGGAAGTACTGGCAGAGACTTTCTTTTCCATTACAAGTCGTGCAATTTCCGTTCCGTTGTAAGGACCGGTTTGTTTACCATCTTGCACAACATAATACACTTCTGGTAATGGAGGAGGAGCAGCAGGAGCTGATTGTGGTACAGATGGAGGAGACTCCTTTGAAACAGGTTGAGAAGGTACTGCAGTATACGGCTGTACAGGTGTTGCTAAATTTCTTCCTGCAACGGGAATACCAGGAACTACTCCCATGCCCGGTACAGCGCCACTTGCACTTTGAGAAGGATTCAAGCTAAAGCCTTGCTGCCCCACATGAATCTGAGGAGGAACATTCATCTGATTCATCATGTTATTCATGCTTTGCACAATCTGCTGACTCATAGCCATACCCATTCCAAACTCAACAAGCCTGTCCATAGAAAAAAAGCTGTTATCGTTATTGCCGCTCATAAATTTCCTCCTCAATTAAATCAGATACAATCAACCTATCGGCGGCGGTGATGGAGGAACAGTTGGAAGTTGAGGAGTAGCTCCAAACAAAGATGCAAGCTCTGGAACACTACCTGCCGCTGTCCAATTTGCCATCCCAGTCGTCCATACAAGGCTTTGAGCTGTAAGCTGTCCAGATTGAACCATGTTACGTAAAATCTCCAAAGTAAACGGTCCAGCACTAGCTCCATTAACAGCAACATTATATGCTACAGCTCCAGGTACAGGTGGTGTTTGAGGCATCTGCATTGCCCCCTGTGCAGGCATTCCCTGCATACCACTCCCCAGTGCACCGAAATTCTGGTTCATCGCACCAAAGGCATTCCCCATCATATTAGCCATGCCAGTTCCAATACTCTGCCCCATCGCCATATTTGCCATCATTGCACCGGGATTTATTCCACCAGGCGTTGAACCTCCGCCTAAATCTACAGTACCAGCAGAAGCCATTTTCCCCATTGCTTCAGCACTTGCAATACCTACCTGAGTTTGATTTTTTATGCCGAACGCACCAATATTTTGTTGTTCAGCAGCAAGCTTAGCAGCATAAGTATTTGCTTCCGTTGCCTGATGCTGTGCAAACTGACCTTCTTCACGCTGAATACGAAGAGTCTCACGCATATTCTCCATCTGAGCACGCTGTGACTCCTTAAGATTTTCCATCTGGAGTTTCTGCGTCTCCACAAGATTTTCAGTCTGCAAGGAGTGTGCAGTTTCTTGATCACTAAGAACAAACTTCTGCTGCTGACGCATCTGAGCTTCGGTAAAGTCCACTGTAAGACTTTTTACCTTATTCCAGCCTTCGCTAGTCTTATCTATCTCTATGTCGGTTATGTCAAATGATTTTACCTGCACACCAAAAGTATCAGAAAGCTTGGGTCTTATGTAATTTTCTACTATTTCGTTAACCTGAAATATTTGTGTCTCTATCTGTACAAGGGGGATTTTGTTAGCACTAGGAATACCTACTACACTTCCTTTGACATATTTTATAAGAGAATCCTTAACCTGCCTTTTAAAATCATCCATGTCAAAATTCGTAAGACGATGCAGTTTTATGAATTCCTTATAGTCCGTTATACTGAACTTGATTGAACCACGAACAGCTACTGGTACAGGTATCTCTTGCAAGCGGGGATCATATAAATTGAAATACGGCACACCGAACTGCATGTTTATCAGTCCAGCCATATTTATATAGTATACTTCCGCTTGGAACGGAGTGCCTCCACCAAATGCAAGTCCTACTATGGATGAAAGCACAGGAAAATTTGCAGTCTTTATCGTATCATTATATGGTCCTTCTATAAAATCCTGCTGAGTACCGTCCTTCTGGTGGTACACGAACACAGCAACCTCACCATCTTTTACATTGAGTGAAGAACCATATCGTATAGCATTCTCCTTTTTTGTTGCCCCAGCACCGACATTACCTTTAGGATGCCATTTCCAAATAAGATAATCTGTTTCATCACAGCGGATAGCATCCATGATGCCGCCTTCCTGCGGTTTAGAAACATCGTTTTTATTACCGAATAAACCCATTTCTCCCTCCTATTTTATGTCAACGCCTTCAATAATAGAATTAAACTTCTTCATACTGTCGCTGTCATCTGCAAATGTTATCATTGCCTTTGCAGATGTCTGGCGCAACTTAGTCTTCCATGCCGCTTTTTCCTTTGAGCTGGAACCTTCAAGTAAACTGACTGCCATTAGCGTAAACTCAAAGATTTCTTCCTTTGAGTTAGGTACTGGATAGTAGCGTATACTGTCAATTCTAGAATCGTCCTTTAAGCTCTTAAGAGTATCAAAGAAACTCTTAACAGACTTTGCAGTTGTAACCTTGCTAATTTCAGTTCCACATGAAGGACATCGTGACTGGAAGGACTCAAGTATCTGACCACACGCAGGACATTTACGGACAATTGAGGATTCATTAGAAGAACCATTACCTATAGTACTTTTTGGAATGTAATCTGTACCGTTAAGTGTAGTTCCTTGCTTATATGTCCATGTACTTGGTAGTCCTTTTATAAGATCATTCGATGGACATATAAATGTGCCATGTGTTGTTTTATCAGCCACAAGATAATAATTGTCATTAGCAAAAGTCTTTTCTGGAACACATTTGTCAAATGCCACAAGTAGCAGCTGAAAATTAAGACTTTTCTTGAAAGATGCACCTAAAATTACAGTATTATGTTTCTGGAATTCATCAGCAGGAAGAATAAAAACTCTTTTTACACAAATAGGGAAATATCTAGAACAATCATAAATGTCTTTGCCTTTATCTTTATAATGATTGCCAAACAAAGTCTGTTTGGTTATATTTCCCGTGATAAGAACATTCACCGCAGAGTTTTCTTTAGAATCAATGTAGCATACATCACATCTTCCATCGGATGATAAAAGAATGCCTTTTTCTCTCATTTTAAATTTTCCAGTAGAATCATCAATTTCCATGTAGAATACCTTTTCATCTTGTGGCCAATCGAAACCTATGGACTCAAAGTATCCAAGAACTTTTGGAAAAATTTCTTCTGTAAGTTTTTGCTTTTCTTTCTGAAGTTTTTTTTCTTTTATTTTATTTCCTATTTTTAACAACAGAATACAAAACAAATTAGGCAGCAATATACCAAGAGGAAGCATTATGAGATTAAATTTTGATACTGGATGCCAAAGAAATGTTAATATTCCAATAAGTAAAGGGAAAGGAATAATAAACATTATATAGTCTGTTGCACTATATGATGAGCCTCCTCCTGTAATTTCTTCTCTTATTTTATCAACGGAGAAAAGACAGCAAAACAATCCATATGCACCTAAACATCCGCAAACAAGACATGCCACGCATCCAAAAAAGTAACCAGGCGTTATCTCCCCATTACCAATAACAGCTTTGCATGATGAGCACATCATGGACAAGACGAAAATTGCAAACAATGAATTAAACTTGAGTATTTTTTTTGTGTTCATAAATTTTACCACCTAAAAAGAGCTGAATTAAAGAGGTAAAGCAGCTTTGCTATAAATTTTCAAATAATAATCATCTTTTTGAATTTCTTTTGTGGAATCAATTAGATGACCTTTTACGTTTAACTTTTCAGGAATCAAAAATGTATCTTTCACATAAAGGATGTGTCCTGTTGTAAAATGATATTCTAAGTATTTCTGTCCATTCATAATTTTTTCCACACAGGCAACAATAGCCAATTCACTAAAATGATTATCAAATTCAATTTTAAGCATCTGTCCGTTATTAATAATGCCTGCCATAAAATCAATAACCCTCTTCCAATAAAAATATTAAAAGAAGGACAATTCAATGATGGTCTATTATAGATCCCATTAACCTGCCCATCCTAAGTTTATGAGAAAACCAATTGGCTATTGATATTTTTTAAGAATCTTCTCAATTACCATATCTTTTCCTGCATAACTGATCTCTGATGCAAGAAAATCTTTAAGCTTTTGTTCATCATTAGCATCAACACCTTTTTTTAACAATTCTTCAGCTTTTTTGCGAAGGTCTTCAGATTCCATAAATTTTCCTCCTTATATTTATTTTTCTAACAGTCTAATTTTGTGAAACGGTACTATATTGACCGCAAAAGTCAAGTTTTCAGCATATATTTGCCTTAAACATCATCCTTTAGTCAAATTATAACACTAAATGCCGAATGCGCAAGCAAAATTTGCCATTTGAATCACAATAACACTAGAAATTTGTCTTTAATGCTATGTCTTTCAAAGATTTCTATATATAAGATTTTGTTTATGGACGTAAAAAGAATTTTTGGCGCAAACCTAAAACATTACAGAAAATTAAATAAGATTTCGCAAGAAGAACTTTCAGAGAAACTAGAAATTACTCCTGGTCACTTAAGTCGCATTGAGAATGGAAAATCTTTTGTCACGGCAGAACTTTTAGATGCGTTGTGTGTCATTTTCAACATAACACCAGCAACTTTCTTTTACACCCCACGTGAATTTTCAGGCGATGATAGCCTCTTTACAAAAATAGACAGTGTAATCGATGAAGAACTTGCAAAACTGGGAATACATTTAAAAGAGATGATTCGAAGATAAGGAAAATAAATATCAAATATTCCCCGCATCATTTATAAAAATATCTAATCACGATTAAATACATTACGAATTCCATGTATAAGAACTTCTTACAATACAAACTAAATCCTTGATATGAAAAACTAGATAGAATAAGAAAAAAATGATACAATTAAGAAGCGAGGTATTTTTATGTTGACGGAAGAAGCAAAACTTATAAACGAACGACTAAAAACAGCAATGAACCCAACTCGTATCTATCTTTTTGGCTCTTACGCAAAAAATACACAGCACGAAGGCAGCGATTATGATTTTTACCTTGTAATGCCAGACAATTCTGAAAATGAAATATTACTTGGGCAAAAAGCCTATCGTTCTCTCCGCGGCATACGAAAAACTCCTGTAGACATCGTTGTTGGATATGAAAGTGATTTTGAACGATTAAAGAACCAACCTACAATAGAACGAGAAGTTGCAAGAGATGGAGTTTTGTTGTATGCAAAATGAAAAACTCGTTAAAAATTGGATTGACTTTGCAGACATGGACGCAAAACTTGCAGATTTTACGTTCACAAATATGTATCCAAAACCTTTGGAATTAATCTGCTATCATTGTCAACAATCAGTTGAGAAAATGTTAAAAGCTTTGCTAATTGCATCAGTAGAAAATATTGATGTTCCGAAAACTCATGATCTTGCATTTCTTGCAGATATGCTTTCTGAAAAATTTGAAATTGATGAAAATATTTATAATGCCTGTTCAGACTTAACACCTTACGGCGTAAAAATTCGATATCCAAAAGAAATCCGTGTTGATGAGCCGATGACACAAAAAGCCCTAAATGACATGAAAAAAGTTCTAAACTGGTGTAGAAATACTTTAAATACAATTCACTGAATGCCGATTGGCAGTTTCCTTAAATTCATATTCCTATTATATCACAAAAAAATAATTTTGTCGTACTATATTACTTACCAGGCAAATTGCGTCGCAATTATTATAAGATTCGTGACACAAATCCTATAGGTTTTTCGATGCAATTATTATAAGATTTGTGTCACAATTATTATAGGTTTTACGACACAATTCTTATAGGTTTTGTGTCGCAATCATTACAGACTTTTACGGAAGCATCAAAAAAAAGCAAAATTTTTGAAAAATCAAGTTTAAACTACATCGCACAGGATTTTTTTCCTGTATATTTGTGCATGTAAGAACTCGAATGCATTCAAATAAACTTACAGCCTACGGCATTGGGCGATTAAAAATGCCAAGGAGTAATTTATGGCACAGATTGAACAGGAGTTTACAAACTCATCTAATAAGGTAAGCGTTGCAATTCAGAAACTTGCATTTTCTGATTCAACAACTTTCGTCGGACGTGTATCACGCAACACCGTGAACATCGATAATATGATTTCATCCATCTGCGAAAAAGTTCCGTCTTATGACAAGTACGAACTCAAGCGTTTCGCAAAGGATTTAAAGGCAGAAATCAAATCGAACATTGCAAACGGAAAGTCCGTAAACCTTTTGGACTTGGGGACACTTTACATTGCCCTGTCTGGAGGCATGAAAGTTGCACCAAAAACTGCAAGCGAAGTTTCTGCACTTACGGTAAAGTTTTCACCGTCAAAACCACTTACCGAAAGTGTCAGCAACATCGAGATAGACAAAATTGTTTATGTAAATACAGAGCCGCTTATCAGCAGTGTAAAGTGTCTTTGGGAAAATGCGGAAGATGGAACTGTCCTTTTGAACAGAATTGTACGCATTACAGGAAACAAATTGAAGGTAGAAGGAGAAAAGGGAGGTGTATTCTTTTGTCCAACTGATTCAAACGAAGAACCAGACGAGGACGAGTCAAAATGGATTAAAGCCGTTGTAACACGGAATCTTCCAAAGACGGTTGAACTGTATGTTCCTGAAAATCTTGAAATCGGACAGAGTTATGCAGTCTGCATAAAGACACGCCCAAACTCAGAAGGAATATATTCATTGGGGTTCAGTAACACTGTAACTGTAGCCCAGTAAACTTTTCTGCAAAAAACATCACCTCTGTCAGTATTTAACAGAGGTGATGAAATTGCATTACTGTAAGTTTTGTGCTAATCTACCGAAAATATAGCTATGGGAACTTGGGTTGACTTTACTAATCGCATAAACATATCTGACAAGACATCTGGAAAAAGCCCTGTTGAATTTATTTCGTACAAAGATATTACTGAGGATTTTATTAATAAGATTTCCAAGCTTGAAAAGATAAAGTTTGTACAATTTAATAAAGCATTACCAAAAGAAGCATATAAACGAATTAGCGACCTTCTTACAGCCCGTCCTGACATTACACTGCGAATCTGGGGCTTGTACGATACAGATTACCTTGACATTTCTTTTTTGCATGAAATAGAACATCTGCAACATCTGACGATTGCTTGCAATATTAAAGAAAATCAAAACAAGATTGATTTTAACCTTATCAAAGGCTTACCGTTAAAATCCTTATCACTAGATGTATTTGATTTAAAAGATTACAGCTTCATTAAGGAACTTCCTTCAGATATTGAACATCTTAGCATTATGGCGGATAGTATGAAAGGAAGTGTTCTATTTGACTGTGAATGGCTTTTGGCATACAAGAACCTGACAGATCTATGGCTGGGCAAAAAAGCAAGTAAACATGTTACAAGTCTTGGACAAATGAAAAATCTGAAAAGCCTCTATCTTAGAGGAATAAAACTTACAGATTTTTCTTTTCTAAAAACAATAAATCTTGAAAAGTTAGGATTACTATGGAACACAAACAACGATTTACATGAACTAAAAGATTTAACAGGTTTAAAAGAAATTGAACTATGGAGAATTAATAAATTAAGCAATGTAGGTTTTCTTGCATCCCTTAGTAATCTTGAAACAATCATTCTTCAAGATCTTAGAAATTTAAGCTCGCTGCCAGATTTAAGCAACCTAAAGCACTTAAAAAAAATAGTCCTTAACAATACAGGCATAAAGGAAAACAGCATTGCAGAAGAGCTTCGCCCATTATTAAAGAGTTATTAGCATGCATTTCATCTAAAAACCTTGCATCTTATCTAAAAGCTGATTTACTTTTCTGTGCATTATTTTATAATGGTAAAAGAGGCAATATCATGAAATATACTATTAGAATGGCAACGGAAAAAGATGCACTTGCCGTACATGACATTTACGGAGCTTATGTTCCGCTGGATTATGTAACCTTTACAGTTGAAAACCCAGATGTAGAATCATACCGTAAAAAGATTGTTACAACTCTCGAAAAATATCCGTTTGTTGTTGCAGAAGATGAAAACGGAAAAATCCTAGGCTATGCATGCGGTTCTCCGCTCCGTCCTCATGACGCATACCAATGGAATGTTGAATGGACAATCATGCTTGCCCCAGACGCACCAAAACGGCAGGGCATAGCAACAGCGCTCTACAATGAGTTTGCTCGCATTCTTGCAAGGCAAGGCTACAGATACATTTACGGTGTACTTGTAGATACAAACGAAGCAAGCATTGCACTGCACAAAGCTCTTGGATTTAAACAAGTCGGGCATTTTGAAAATGCAGGTTTTAAACTTGGTCAATGGAGAGGTATTGTTTGGTATGTAAAGCAGATTGGAAATTCTGATGAAGCTCCTCACACCCCTCTTTCTGTCTCGCAGGTTTTTAACACATGATACAAAATTGGAGAGTAAATCATGGCTTCGAGCAAAGAATATCTTGACTATGTATTGGATCAGCTGTCCAACTTAAAAGACATAACATTTCGCGCAATGATGGGGGAATACATCATTTACTATCAGGGCAAAATTGTCGGCGGAATTTACGACAACAGATTTCTGGTTAAGCAGACAACCTCATCATTAAAGCTTATGCCAGAAGCTCCCCATGAGCTGCCTTATGACGGAGCAAAAGAAATGCTTTTGGTTGAAGATATTGACAACAAAGATTTTTTAGAGCGTCTGCTAAATGCAATGTTTGAAGAACTTCCACTTCCTAAGAGTAAGGGTAAAAAATGAAAACAGGAATTAAAGTTATGATTATCATTGCACTAATTGCAGTTCTGGTACTTGCAGGAATATTATTCATCTTACCTCCAGGCAATGGAAAGCTGCCAAAGAAAAACAATTCAGAAAACAGCCTTTATGAAAAGACACGTCTCAATGTAGAGGGAACTTTTCTTAGTCTTATACTGCTCGCAGAAGATACAACTAAGCCTGTACTCATGGTGTGTGGTGGTGGACCGGGCATTCCACAGTATCTTTTGGAAGATATGTATCCGTCTGTACTTTCCGAAGAATTTATTCTTTGCTACTGGGATTACCGAGGAACAGGACTTTCTTTTAATAAAAATCTCAAAGCAGAAGACATGACAACAGAACGTTTTATAAAGGACGCTCTTTTCGTTGCAGATTATCTTTCTAAAAGATTCAATCAGGAAAAAATTTATATAATGGGACATTCTTTTGGAACATACGTGGCTTTGAATACTGTCAGCCAACATCCAGAACTTTTCAAAGCATACATCGCTATGGCTCAGATATGTACTCAAAAAGAATCAGAATGTCTTGCCTTTGAGTATATGAAAGCTCAGTATAAGGCAATGGGAAATTTAAAGATGGCAAAAAAGCTTGCACGTTACGATATACGCAATTCGGAAGAGGACTTTAAATCTTATTCACATTCAGGTTTGCGCGATAAAGCAATGCACGAACTTGGGGTTGGAACTGCACGTAACTTACATTCAGTCATAACTGGAATTTTCCTTCCAAGTTTAAGATGCCGTGCCTACACACAAAAAGAGCGCATAAACATCTGGCGTGGTAAAATCTTTTCAAATGATTTTGCCATCAGGCATGATACACTAAATTTTAACGCATTTGATGCTGTTAAAACTCTGGACATTCCTTTTTATTTTGTCGCAGGAAAATATGATTACACCTGCTGTTTTGATTTACAGAAAAAATATTTTGAACATATCTCAGCTCCTAAAAAAGAACTGTTTGTATTCGAAAATTCTGCACACAGTCCTCTTTATGAAGAACCAGAAAAAGCTCGTGAAGTATTACGTCATATAAAGGGGGATTAAAATGAGCATATGCATAAGACCTGTAACAATTGAAGATTACGATGGAATTTTTGCTTTATGGAACAGCACGGAGCAGTCTAAGCGTGCATTAAATCCTGTAGATGACAGTCGTGAAGGAATTGAGCGCTACTTAAAGCGAAATCCAACAACCTGTTTTCTTGCACTGTCAAAAGACGGTTCTGGTGATGCATCAGAAATAGTCGGTGTCATTTTAACAGGACATGACGGCAGACGTGCAATAATCCATCATCTTTGCGTACATCCTGCATTCCGTAAAGAAGGTATTGCAAGTTCTCTTGTTCAAAAAGCAGAAGAAGCTTTAAAGAAAGAAGGCATAAACAAAATCTTTGGGCTTGTTTTTAAAGATAACGATATAGCAAATTCCTTCTGGGAGAAAATGGGATACACACTCCGCACAAACTTGAATTACCGCAACAAAAGTTTGAACGATGCTGTTCCACAGGGGGAGTAAAATGATAGAATTAAAAGAACTTGACGATTCAAATTTTGAAGAAATAAAAGCATTATTTAAATCGGTGTTTATGGGACCACCCTGGAACGATGACTGGAGTGATGACAATCAGCTTACAGAGTATCTTTTAGACTTAACAAAAGTCAGAACTCCAATACGACTTGGACTTTATGAAGATGGAAAACTTGCAGGATTTTCTCTTGGGAAAATTCACCACTGGTGGGGAGGCAATGAATACTGCATAGAAGAATTCTGCATAAAAACAGAATTACAGGGAAAAGGGCTTGGCTCTAAATTTATAATGCTCATTGAAGAATATTTGAAAGAACATGATATCCATCAAATTTTCCTTATGACAGGACGTGATATGCCTGCATATAATTTTTACAAAAAAAGAGGTTTTGAAGAACTGACAGATCATGTTTCGTTCTTCAAAAAGTTTTAACTAAAGTATTTTATAAAATGGAGGTAATAAAATGAAAACAATCGGATTAATTGGCGGAATGAGTTGGGAAAGCACAATTACTTACTATCAGGTAATTAACGAGACTGTTAAAAATGCTCTTGGCGGATTTCATTCTGCAAAGATATTGATGTACAGTGTTGATTTTGCAGAGCTTGAAGAAAACATGTCAAAAGGCAACTGGGACAAAAACGCAGAGATTCTTACAGATGTTTCTAAACGTCTTGAACAAGCTGGAGCCGATTTTATTGTAATTGCTACAAACACAATGCACAAACTTGTTCCTCAGATTGAAAGCAAAATAAACATTCCAATTCTTCACATTGCGGATGCAACTGCAACAGCCATAAAAAAAGACGGACACAAAAAAGTTGCCCTTCTTGGAACAAGATTTACAATGACTCAGGATTTCATAAAGCAAAAAATATTAGAGACTGGCATTGAAGTTATTGTACCTGATGAAGAAGACATTAAAACTGTAGACAATATTATTTTTAATGAGCTTTGTCTTGGACAGGTTTTAAATTCTTCACGCGAAAAATATCAGCATATTATTGAAAAGATGAAGGCTCAAGGTGCAGAAGGTGTAATTTTGGGTTGCACGGAAATTGGAATGTTAATAAGCCAGAAAGACAGTGTTCTTCCTGTTTATGATACGACATTGATCCATGCAGCAGAAGCTGCAAAGTTGGCATTAATGTGAGGTAATACAAAATGACATTTGAAACGGAAAGACTCATTCTTCGTCCTTGGACAGAAGATGATGCAGAAGATTTATTTGAATATGCAAAAAATCCCAACGTAGGACCAGTAGCAGGTTGGCCAGTACATACAAGTGTGGAAGAAAGCAAAGGAATAATCAAAAATGTTTTATCCGCAAATGGAACTTATGCAGTGTGCCTAAAAGAAAACAACAAGGCAATAGGAAGCATAGGACTGCATCCTGCACTTAAAACTCATACAAAAGTTGCTGATAATGATATGGAACTGGGCTTTTGGATTGGAGAACCTTACTGGGGAAAAGGATTAATGCCAGAAGCTGTAAAAAAGATTCTTGAACATGCGTTTGAGGAACTTTCAGTTTCTGCAATTTGGTGTGGCTATTATGATGGTAATCAAAAATCAAAACGCTGTCAGGAAAAATGCGGTTTTATCTATCACCACACAGAAGAAAATAAAAACTGTCCTTTGATTGGAGAAGTCCGTACAGAACACTTCAACAAGATGACAAGGGAAGATTGGCTAAAAATAAAAGCATAATTGGAGGTAATAAAATGCAGGAAAGATGTTTTGTTCTTTTTGATACAAATATTGTTTTACACGCTGACGATTCTTTGCCAGAGTTTTCGGAGTTTGAAAGAATTAAGGCAGAAAATCCGATTTTGGAATACTTTGAAGAAAAGCAGACGAACATAAAAGTTCTGGGACTTTCTTCTGCAGAAAAGCTAGGGGATTCTTACAAGACAAAGCCTTTACGTCAATTCATTGCAGAAAACGCAGACAATGAAGATATTAGATTTCAAGTGTTTAGGGCTAAATCTCTTTTAAATTGGAGAACATCACACAAGTTCTGTCAGTGCTGCGGAAACAAATTAAATGAGCATCCACTTTTAACTGCAAGAATCTGCCCAGAATGTAAGAATGTATTTTTTCCTCGCATAGAGCCATGCATTATCGTTCTTGTTACAAAGGGCGATAAAATTCTTCTTGCCCGTCACACACAGAGAAATCAGGATATTTATGCATGTATTGCAGGCTTTATTGAAGCAGGAGAATCTGCAGAACATGCTGTTGCCCGCGAGATATTTGAAGAGACAGGCATAAAAGTAAAGAACATTCAGTACCGAGGAAGCCAAAGCTGGCCATTCCCTGATCAGCTTATGCTTGGTTTTACTGCAGAATATGATACAGGAGACATCGTACTGCAAAAAGAAGAACTTTCGGATGCTCAGTGGTTTGACAGAAATAATTGCCCTGCAAGTCCAAAGCCTGGCTCTATTGCATACCAGCTTATTCATGGCGAGATTTAAAATGAAAATATTAGTAGTAAACAACCTGCTTGAACAAAAACACTATGACCTCATAAAAAAGGCAGCAGAGTCTTATGGAGCACAAATATCATTCTATAAAAAAGACACTGATATTCCCCAGACAGACTTTGATGCCGACATCATATACGGTTTTGCACCTTCCATTGTAAACACAAGTAAAAATTTAAAATGGCTTTGCGTACCGTGGGCAGGTGTAGATTCTGTTGTAACTCCTGGTTACTTTGCAAATGAAGACTGTCTGCTTACAAACTCAGCTGGAGCTTATGGTGTTTCAATTGCAGAGCACATAATAGCCGTTACGCTCATAATGATGAGACGGTTAAATGAGTTTATGGAAGAAACACACGAAGGAAAATGGCTTTTCCCTCGTCCGCAGAAGTCACTGAAAGACAGCCGCATTACGGTTCTTGGAACAGGTGACATTGGAACAACATTTGCAAAACGTGCAAAAGCATTTGAACCAACTTCTATCACAGGAGTTTGCAGAAGCGGAAAAAGCAATCAAACAGTCTATGATAAAGTGCTTGCAGTAAGCGAATTGAACTCTGTTTTGCCATACACAGATCTACTTGTAATGAGCCTGCCTGGTACACCTGAAACAAAAGGAATCCTTTCAAAAGAAAGACTTTCTCTTTTGCCTAAAGGAGCATACATAGTAAACGTAGGCAGGGGCTCTGCCATTGATGAAGATGCTCTTGCTGATAATCTTGAAACTGAACATCTTGCAGGAGCAGCACTTGATGTCTTCCAGAAAGAACCGCTCCCAAAAGAAAGCAGAATTTGGAAAACAAAAAACCTTTTGATTACACCGCATGTTGCAGGCAACATGACACTCGCCTACACAAAAGACAAAAACGTAGAAATGTTTCTGGAAGATTTGCAAAACTTTATGACACACAAACCATTGCATTATCTTGTAGACAAAAAGCTTGGGTATTAATGGAAGTAGATAAATGACAACTATTTATTTTGTAAGACACTGTAAACCAGATTTTAAGATTTCGGAAGACCGAAACCGTCCTCTTACAGAAGAAGGGCTTAAAGATGCTTTGAAAGTTAGAGATTTTTTAAGCGATAAAAATATAGATATGTTTATTTCCAGCCCATACAGAAGAAGTGTTGAGTCCATAGAAAAAGCCGCAGAATATTATGCTAAGCAAATTGAAACAGATGAGCGTCTTAGAGAACGCAAAGCTGGCATAGACAGTAATAATAATGAGATGTTAAAAAGACGCTGGGCAGATTTTACTTTTGCAGAGCAAGAAGGAGAATCAATTGGTGCCGTGCAAAAGCGCAACATAGAAGCACTAGAAGAAATTCTTGAGCGGTACAGTGGAAAAACTATTGTAATTGGAACACATGGCACGGCTCTTTCTTCGATAATAAATTATTATGATAGCAGTTTTGATTGCGACAGTTTTTTGCGCATAATCAACTTTATGCCGTACATCGTAAAGATGGATTTTGAAGGAAAGACTAGAATTTCGCAGGAAGATGTTTTTCATATTGAAAAAGACTATAAAGAATGACTTATAGAAGTTTTACATGCAGTTTTAAAATTAGAAAGACCAGAATCAAATTCTGGTCTTATTTTTTTTTCTATATTTCTCATTTTATGAAAATTACGTTTGATATTAAAAAAATAAAAAAACACAGTTTTTCTAAAACCGTGTTATAATTGAAGATTATACGGAGGATAAAATGAAAAAAGCATCTTTTTTTCTTTTAGGGTTTTTAAGTTTATTGTTTTTTAGCTGTGGCGGTGACATTAAAATAAGTCTTTATACAAGAGACTTGTCTGATGTCATGAGTTCAAGGGAAGAAGTCCTTTATACAAATGTGAACATGATTGTAGAAGGACTTGAAGATGAAAACGACATTGATTTCTTGCGGAGAAATCTAAACGGTTTTTCAAATGAGCATATCGTGGATTATAATTATTCAAACTCTTTATCTTTTGATATAAAAGCTCCAATCCTGAAAGAAGGAACTGTTATTGATAATTCAAATGACTTACTCATAATTACAGGTAAGTCTCAGAAGGGCAAGACAGATTACTATCTAAAATATAATCAGGCATTGTTCTCAAAAATTAACAGCTATATCTATAACGCCCATTATCAGAATATTGAACTTAAAAAATTCAAAATAAAACTTGAAATAAATAATGATGAGCGGAAGCCTGTAAAACTGACTGCTTACAGTTCTTATGTAAATGAAAAATCCTATCCGTTTACTCATCAGGAAACTCTGAAAGAACGGGATAGAATAGATATTGAATTAAGCGAGATATTCGGGGCTTACATCTCAAGTATGGATGATGAGCAGTATCCGATTTTTTCTATTGAATAAAGAATTAGTTATGGAAGAAATTAAAGCATAAGGATGAACAGAATTCTTAAAATGTTCGTCTGACAAGAACAAATTTGCGAAATTGTTCTTGACAGGCGAATATTTTGCAAATATCATTCAAATTATGCAGATTTCTGAAACAATTTTTGAAGCAATTGAAGATTTTAAGACGGTAATGGAGCGAAAAATTGCAGCAATGCCACAGCGTATTCGTCTTTGGACAACAGAATATACATCAAAAGAAAAACTCCCTAAAAATATGATTCTTACTGGACTCAGGGGAACAGGAAAATCAACCTTCCTTTTACACCATGCAAAGCTGAGCGGAAAGAAAATGCTTTATTTTTCAGCTGATAATCCACGCATGGCAGCCCTCAAGCTTTATGATGTTGTCTCGGCAATTTTCATGCAGGGCTATGATGGCGTTATAATTGATGAAGTTCATTTTGCTCTCAACTGGAGTGCACATTTAAAATCTTTATATGATGATTTTCCAGACCGTTATATCTGGGCAAGTGATTCTTCGGCTCTCGTTCTGCGTCATGGAACTGCTGACCTTTCGCGACGTTATGTTTTTGTTCACATGCCGATTATGTCTTTCCGAGAATTTTTGTTTATTGAAACAGGAAATGCTTACAGCACGATAAATCCTTTTGAAATGAAAGAAGGTGATAGTCTTCCTGTAAAACCTGATGCGGCAATTCTTGATTTGTTCGAGCAGTACAAAGCTCATGGTTCCCGTCCTTTTTACACAGAAGGCAACTATGAGAAACGTAGTCTTGCAGTTCTTGAAAAAACAATCAATTCAGATGTTCCGTTTTTTGTTCCTCAGATTACCGATGACAATATCCGTCTTATGACTGCCGTTGTTGGAACGCTTGCAATGTCTGCAATTCCGAGGTTACAGGTTCGTTCTCTTTGTGCAGACTGGAATGTAAGTGCTGACAAATTGTATCAATTGCTGGAAGTGATGGATGCTGTAGGCGTGGTGCGAATTATCCGTTTTCCTAATGACACGAAGGCAAAAAGCTCCGGTGCAAAACTTTTCTTTGCAGATCCGTGCCTGTATTCTGTCCTTCATGGAAAGACAGGCAATATGCGAGAAGCATTTGTTACGGTTTTGCTTCAAGAAGCAGGCTATACTGTCAATGCAAGTAGGATTGAAACGGACGGCGACTTTGTAATTTCAAAAAACATTGGTGGTCTGGATTTCGGTATTAGTCCAAAAATGAAAATTGAAGTTGGCGGTAAAGATAAAATCCTAAAAAAATCAGACTGGGTTATCCGAGATAATGCCGACTACCCTGTCGGCAAAGCAATTCCGTTGTGGCTTTTGGCAATGTTATGGTAAATCTTTTCATTTCGTAGCATTCCATAAACTTTTTCATATTACTCCTCAGTTCGTTTCTATACACTCCACGAAACGTTTCGTATTAGTCCACAGTTTGTCTCTATACACTCCACGTTTTGTTTCTTGTTACTTTCCATTGCACTTTTGTGTCATATAATGATTCCATTCAAAAATCATTTTCTGCGACATTTTTCCGAATAGGTTTCTGTCGCTATGTTCGTGTAACAATCATCGCAGGCTTTTAGACGCAAAACCTATAGGTTTTATGACACAAATCCCTAAGGTTTTACGACGCAATTCCCTAAGGTTTTACGACACAAATCCTTAGGGATTTACGATGCAATTCCTTATGAGTGAAATTGGCTAAAATCACCCGACTTTGAATGGCTGTTTTCTCCTGCCCCTAACACCTGACGGTTTTAAAGAGAAAAAATATCTATTCTTAGTCTTTTTGTGATATAATAATACTATGTTTCAGAAATCTATAATTGACAAATACATGAAACTCCTTGATAAAGGACTAATAGAAGATAAGTACACTCTTTTTCAAAAAGTTTATGGAAACCCAGAAAAACAAGAGAATATAAGAAACTCAAAAGAAGAACAGTATCAGGAAGGTTTTATACGGGATTTATTCTGTTCTGTTTTAGGCTATACAATAAAACCGGAGGCAAATTATAACATCCTTACGGAACTGAAAAATGAAACAAAGAACAAGAATAATGCCCGAAAAGCCGACGGTGCAATTGTCATAAATGAAACTGTAAAAGCTGTGATCGAACTTAAAGGTACTGATACACAAGATTTAGATGGTGTTGCAAAACAGGCTTTTGACTACAAAAGCCATCACGAAAACTGTAATTATGTAATTATATCTAACTTTGAACGGCTGCGACTGTATGTTGAAACTCAGTCTGACTATACAGAATTTGACCTTTTTAATCTATCAAAAGACAGCTTTGATTTGCTATATCTGCTTTTGCACTTAGACAGCATGACAAATGACATTCCGCAGAAATTAAAGCATGAGACTTTAACCGAAGAAAAAGAGATAACCAATAATTTCTATGCCGACTATTCAACATTCAAAAGAGCTTTGTTTGAAGATTTATGCGAAAACAATCCTGATACAGACAAGCTCCTTTTGTTTAAAAAGACTCAGAAACTTTTGGACAGAATTCTGTTTATTTTGTTTTGTGAAGACAGGAACCTGTTGCCGGCTAATTCAACAATCGGAATAATTAACGACTATAAAAAATTGAAGGAACTGGGATATTATCAGTCGTTATATAATGTTTTTAAAACATTTTTTGACAGGATAGACAAAGGCTTTAAACACGAAAAAGACAATTCAAGAGATGTTTTTGCCTATAACGGCGGTCTGTTCAAGACTGATGAAATTCTTGACAGCATAAAAGTAGGGGATGATGTTTTATTTATTCATGCCCAGAAACTTGCAAACTACGACTTTGAAAGCCAAATCAGTGTTGACATTTTGGGACGCATTTTTGAAAACTCTCTCACCGAGATTGAAGAAGTTCAGAATGAAATTGAAAATGAAAAGAACGGCATAAAGACTGAAAATAATAATATCGGTAAGCGTAAGAAGGACGGGGTTTTTTATACTCCTGAATACATTACGCGTTATATTGTTGAAAATACAATAGGAAGTCTGTGTGAAAAGAAGCGTGTGGAACTCAAAATCAATGACGAAGAATATTCTGTAACAGGGAAAAAGGGAAAAGCCGAAGCTGCAAGACTTACGGAACTGGAAAACCGTCTGGAAGATTACAGAAAATGGCTTTTGTCATTGAAAATACTTGACCCTGCATGTGGAAGCGGTGCGTTCTTGAACGCAGCTCTTAAAAAACTTCGGCAGGAGCATACCCTTATTGACTATTATCACGGACGAATTCGCCAGAATGAAATGAATTTCAGTGAGATTGATAATGCAATTCTTGAAAACAACATTTATGGTGTTGATATTAATGAAGAAAGCGTTGAAATTGCAAAACTTTCGCTCTGGCTTTCTACGGCAAAAAAGAACCGAAAATTAAGTACACTTGCCAACAACATCAAATGCGGAAACAGTCTTATTTCAGACCCTTCTGTAGCTGGTGACAAGGCTTTTGACTGGAAAAAAGAATTCCCGGATGTCTTTGAAAAAGGCGGTTTTGATGTAGTTATTGGAAATCCGCCGTATGTACCATCGCGGTCAATTTCAGAAGCAGAAAAAAAATTCTATTATAAACATTTCACGACTACAGAATATCAAATTAATACTTATGCTCTGTTTATGGAGAAAATATTTTCATTGCTTAAAGTTAATGGGTTTTACGGTATGATTATACCTAATTATTGGCTTTCAACGAAATTTGATAAAGCTCTTCGTAATCTTATTTTCTGTAAAAAAACAATGATTTCTTTGCTTAACACTTATAATGTTTTTTCTGATGCTGTTGTTGATACTGTAATTCCAATTGGAAAAAATTGCAAAGAACAATCATCAACAGGAATTTTTAGTATAAGCCGTAATTGTGAGACTATTTTTGAACGGTTAAGGCAGATTGATTCGAAGAAATGGAGTTTTACAGCTGAAAAATCATTCTCCGAATCTGATGATGATGTTCAAGTTTCATTTTCGAATACTTTGTCTTTGAAGGCTGACAAAAAACTTGGTGATTATTTTTCAATGTATCAAGGAATGAAACCTTATGAGCAGGGAAAAGGAAATCCTCCGCAAACAAAAGAAATGATGAAAGCGAGAATTTACAATTCTGATATAAAAGTTGATGAAACTTATCTTCCACTTTTTGGTGCTGGTAACATTCAACGGTATTACATTAGTCCTCATAAAGAATTTATCAAATATGGTCAAAATCTTGCTGCCCCTCGAAAAAAAGAAATCTTCGAGGGAGAACGCATCTTGGCGAATAGAATTTTATCAAAAGAATGTCTCGATTGTTGTTTTATCAACTATACTGCAATAAACAATACTGATGTATTCAATCTTATACCGAAAGAAAAATGTCCGACAAAGGTTCTCTTTGCAGTTTTAGCATCTCGTTTGTGTGCATTTTATCTGAAAAGTACGAATGTTAATCTTGATAGAGCCGTTTTCCCGAAAGTCAATGTAAATACTCTGGAAGATTTTCCCATTCCCGATTTTTTACAGGATATAGAAGTTACGTATAAACTTTCTTCCCTTGCCGACAAAATGCTATCTCTCAATGAAGATTTACAGAAAAAAGTAAACCGCTTTATCGGCAGAATAAAAGAAACATACAATCTCGAAAAAACAACGCAGAACATAGAAAACTTCTATAATCTTTCATTTGCCGATTTTGTAAAAGAACTTTCAAAACAGAAAGTAAAGCTTTCAATGAAACAGAAAGACGAACTGGAAGATTACTTCAATGAATATGTTAAGGACATTTCTGCATTAAATGAGCAGATTTCCCGCACTGATGCAGAAATCAACACTCTTGTCTACAAACTTTACGGACTTACAGATGAAGAAATAAAGGTTGTTGAAGAAAATAAATGAAACCGTGATATAATTGACAATGGAGATAAATAATATGATGACAATGTCGCAGGTAGAAAATCAAATAAATCTTTTTTCGTTCGAGGAGCAGCTGCATTTGCTTGCATACATAGCAAACAAGGTCAATATGCATTCTGACGTGTCTGTGCAAAGAAAGAAGCCGAAGCGCACTGCTGGCGGACTTACAGGCAAATTCTATATGTCAGAGGATTTTGACCAGCCACCTGACTGCTTCAAGGATTATGTGTAAAATGTACATCATTGATACTCATGCTCTTTTATAGAAAATCTTTGTACTGAAAAAGATATTTCTATTTTGCCAATAAAGGCGGCACATTTGGACGAATTGAAAAATCTTCCTGACTATCATAATTACCCATTCGACCGTCTTATCATCTGCCAGGCTGGCAGATTGCAAGAACTCAACCTTAAGACCTTACCAATTGATTTTTTGATAACGGCAGCTGGGAATTTTGGGCTAAATGTCTTAAAAAGAAACATGAAGGAAGTAAAAAATCCTTGACAAGTTTACTTGGTAATGGTATAAAGTAATCAGTTGCATAGTTTACTTGGCAGACAAAATCGGAGGATTTTATGACTTTACAGAACATACGCAAATTTCTAATTACATTTTCAATGCTGTTGTTTCCAATTACAATCTGGTATTTTTCTCCATACATAATAATTATGGCGGCAATGCAGCACATCATAAACGGTAGCTTTATTGTATTTACGCTGATGTTTATACTTGGAATATTTTTCGGACGGCTGTGGTGTGGATTTTTCTGCCCTGCCGGCGGCATGAACGAATGCTTTGAACATTTTTCTCCGAAAAATCCTAAGCAGGGCTGGCGTAATTATATTAAGTACGGAATATGGGTTGTGTGGCTTTCCGGTGTAATTGTGTGCCACATTCTTGGCAAGGGGAACTATACGGTCCAGCCTTTTTTTATGACTGACCACGGCATTTCAATTTCTAATATCTATTGTTACATAATTTATTACGGCATTGTATTTTTGTTTTTAATTCCTGCAATTGTCCATGGGAAAAGGGCAAGCTGTCACTACATCTGCTGGATGGCTCCTTTTATGATTTTCGGCTATAAATTGGGACATGCCCTTCATCTGCCTCAGTTAAAAATAAAAACACAGAAAGATAATTGCATTGAATGCGGAAAATGCAACAAAGTATGCAAGATGAGTGTAGATGTAAAATCATTTGTTTTATCCAATAAAGTAAATGACATTCGTACAGCAGAATGCATTCTGTGTGGTGAGTGTGTTTCCTCTTGCCCAAAGAATGTGCTGACATACAAAATCACTAACAGATAAGCGAGGGGTTGATATGACAAAAGAAGAGATTCTAGAACAAAGCAGAAATGAAAATAATAATAAAGATATGTTTGATTTTGAAGTTCAGAAAACGGCAGTAGTGGCAGCATATTTTTCTTCGTTTGGATTATGCCTGTTTGTTTCTGCATTAAACTGGATTTTTACAAGACGCATAAATGTTCAGTGCTGGATTATTTTCTTTGGCATGCTTACAGTTGCTTTCTTTGTAAAGTTCTTTAAGATGAAAAAATGGCATGAGCTTTTTGTCGCACTATGCTATCTTGCAATATTTATTTTGCTTAGTCTTGTTTTTGTTTTACAAATTACAGGACGCATCAATGCAGGTACTATTACAAAAGCTTAAGGAACATTTGCATGAACGATAACTTGGTCTTAAAAAATAATCTCAAAGAAATACGTGCCGAAAAAAATCTTTCTCAGAATGCTCTTGCAGAATTAGTAGGAGTTTCACGTAACACAATCAGTTCCATAGAGACAGGTCAGTTTTGCCCCACTGCAAAACTTGCCCTTATTTTATGCGTTGCTTTAGATAAAAAATTCGAAGATATATTTTACTTTTAACAGAAAATCAAGGATAAACAATAATGCAGGAGAAAAAATGCTAATTGAGACAGAAAGATTATTTTTACGAGAAATGACCATGGCAGATTATGATGCTCTTTATGCAGTTCTGTCAGATCCAGATATTATGCAGCACTACCCTTACACTTTTGATGAAGAGCGGGTACGCAGCTGGATAGAACGCAACATTAACCGATACAAAGAAAATGGTTTTGGATTATGGGCGGTGTGCTTAAAGTCAACAAGAGAAATGATTGGGGACTGCGGTCTTACTCTACAGAATATTGAAGGGCAAATGCTTCCAGAAATTGGCTATCATATTAGAAAAGACTGTCAGCGTAAAGGGTATGCAAAGGAAGCTGCAATTGCAGTTCGTGACTGGGCATTCTCAAACACAGATTATCCTGCGTTATATTCTTACTGCAAATATACAAATGTGCCGTCATTTAAAACAGCAGAATCAATCGGCATGCATTTTGAAAAAGAATATCCAGATGAAGCAAACGAAATTACGCATGTATCATGCATAACAAAAACAGAATGGAAAAAAAATTAAATAGAGAGGAAATATGAGATTACGACCATTTATAATTAATAAAGATTTTGATGAAGTAAAAACTTGGATGACAGACGAAAGAATTTATGCAATGTGGAGTGCAAATCTTTTTAAATATCCAATAGAAAAAGATGATTTTAAAAATGTGCTTTCTGAATTTGAAAATAAATTCAGCGAGACACCATTTGTGGCGACAGCTGATGATGGCACTCTTTTAGGCTTTTTTGGCTATTCGCTTAATCTTGAGACAAATGAAGGTTTTCTTGGATTTGTAATGATAAATCCAAAACTCCGCGGACAAGGCTTAGGAAAGCAGATGCTTAAACTTGCTTTGGATTATGCTTTTAAAATTACAAAGGCAGATGCCGTTCAACTCAATGTTTTCTTGGAAAACACAAGGGCAAAAAAGTGTTATGAAAGTATAGGATTTACAGAACGCAACAGTACTCCAAATGCATTCACTTATAAAGATGAATCATGGACAAGATGCAACATGATTTTTAACAGGAAATAAAAATGAATTTTAGAAAAGCAAATCAAAATGACATGGATGAAATTTGCCAGCTGGTAAAAAATGCAATCGATGCAATGGAACAAAACAACATTCATCAATGGGATGAAATTTATCCGACAAAAGAAGATTTCATTAACGATTTAAACAGCGGAAATCTTTTTGTAGGAATAATGGACAACGAAATTGCAGTCGTGTTTGTTTTAAATAAATGGCAGGACGAAGCTTATTTTTCAGCAGAGTGGACTTACAGCGGAGAAAATTTCTGCGTAATCCACCGTCTTTGTGTTAATCCTAAATTTCAAAAGCAGGGCATTGCAAAGAAAACCCTTAATTACATAGAAGAAAAATTACAGAAAGAAGGTGTAAAAGCTGTCAGACTGGATGTGTTTACAGAAAATCCTTATGCACTAAGGCTATATGAAAAAGCAGGTTATCATAAAACAGGAACTGCCGATTGGCGTAAAGGAAAATTCTTACTCATGGAAAAATTGCTAACGCCTCCTGTGCATTAATTCTATACCTTGCATTTCATCGCTATAATTGTGCATCTTATCAAAAAGATATTCTCTTCTGCATTTTTATATCTTATAATAAAGATAAACTTATCTATGGAGAAAAAAATGATTTTACTGGTAGTGGACACACAAAGAGGATGTTTTAATGAAAAGCTTTATGCTTATGAAACCGTAAAGGAAAACATCAAACGCCTTATTGCAGAAGCAAGAAAAAACGGCATTGAAGTTGCTTATGTTCAGCATGACGACGGACCAGGCACAGAACTTAGCAAGGGAAATTACAGCTACGAAGTATTTGATGAGTTTGCTCCACAACCAGATGAAAAACGATTTGAAAAAAATGTAAACAGTGCATTCCATCCTATGACTGGACTAACGGAATATCTCAAATCAAAAAATGAAAAAGACATAATTACAATTGGTGTCTGCACAGACTACTGCATGGACGCAACTGTAAAAAGCGGATTTGAACATGGATTTAACATAATCATTCCAGCATACGCAAATTCAACTTACGACAATCCATATTTTTCTGCAGAAACCGCCTACAAATTCTATAACGAGTTTATGTGGCCAAAAAGATATGCAAAAACTGTCAGCGTTGAAGATGCAGTCGAAATGATGAACACGCAAGCCAGGTAAAAACCGGAGCACAACATGGATAAAGAATGGTCCGAAAAAAACAAGAAAATGCAAACGTTGCTTGCAAAAAATAAAAGTTTTGCAGAAGGCATAAAATTTCTTCTTGAATTGCGAAACTCTTTATTCGAACAGATTACTTCCATCGTAAAAACTTTTCCTTCGCAAGCTTTTTATCAGCTTCCGTTTGGACAAGGCGACGGAAATCAAAATGCAACTCTTGCATGGTCACTCTGGCATCTTTTCCGCATAGAAGACATTGTAGCTCACACCTTGATTTTGAAGGACACACAGATTCTTTTTGAAAATAACTGGCAGGCTCAAACCAACAGCCCAATTATCACTACAGGAAATGAGCTTGACGGCGAGGTGATGATTGACTTTTCAAAAAAGCTGAACATCAACGCCGTTTATGAATATTGCAAAGCAGTAATGGATTCCACAAACAAACTTTTGAAACATCTGCAATTTTCAGACTTAAAGCGAAAGTTTTCGGAAGCGGATAGAGAGAACCTTGTTGCAAGTAAATGTGTAAGTTCTGACGAATCTGCATCTTGGCTGATTGACTTCTGGTGTGGCAAAAATGTAAAAGGATTAATTCAAATGCCTTTTTCTCGACACTGGATTATGCATGTCGAAGCAATGCGTCGAATTAAAAACAAGCTGTGTCAGCAGGCTAAAAAAGGCGTTGATCAAATTGCCTATTGCGGACTTTCTTGCAATCACTGCTTTCTTACAGCGTGGTGCGGTTCGTGCAGGACAATTTACAACACCTGTTCATTTGCAACTTGCTCTCCAAATGGAGTGTGCCCAAACACAGCTTGCTGTAAAGAGAAAGGCATTGACGGTTGTTACGAATGTGACGAGCTTTATAACTGTAAAAAAGGGTTTTATTCCTTAGGCAAAGAAACAAACGCCATCAGAGCAATGGCTCTTTTCATAAAAAAATACAACAAAAAAGAATTATTAAAAGTACTCGATACGCTTCACAAGAAAAAGAATTTCCAGAAAGTTCAGGAAGTTCTTGGTTATGAAATTGAAGAAGGCATGAAGATTTTAGAAGAAAACAGATAGTAAAGATAATTAAGAAAAGGTTGATTTTAGGAGAAAAATATGGAAAAAGAAGATTTGGAAAAAATGCCAATAGAAATCATCCCAGAAAATACAACTCGTGCAATGGCATATAAACTTTGGATGAAAGCTCCAAACCCAATGGTAACTTTCTTTAAAACTTTTGATGT
Organism: uncultured Treponema sp.; assembly: GCA_947166545.1. Classification (GTDB taxonomy): domain Bacteria; phylum Spirochaetota; class Spirochaetia; order Treponematales; family Treponemataceae; genus Treponema_D. The sequence goes on from CAMVEQ010000003.1 coordinate 67,196, forward strand.
AACAACCCTTGTCAAAATCAGCCGAAAAAAACATTTGAAGTTCAACATGCTGCTCGACTGGTGCATAGGAAAAGCCGCCTCTAGCATAAAGGAATTTTACACTCTTCCTGTAGGTGACAAGTTACTTCAATATGAAAATCTTGCGGTCAACACAATTATAAAAAATAAGAATGGAGAAGTAAATTCTTGCGACATACTTTTTTCAGAAAACCTGCAAGTCTTCAACAGCTATTACTTAAAGCATACAGCAAATGTAGCAGAAAACTGCAAGGACAGGGATTTATCAGAGTCCTGCATGGTAATCGGAACATCAGCAATCATAGATACCGAAATAGACGGAGCAGTAGGAATGAACTCAGGAATTTTCAACAATCCGTTCATCATCTGGGGGAAATACAAAAAGCAATGGTTTCACTATAAGCTCACACTTTCATTCCAGTTTCACCACACGCAGATGGATGGAGCACATGCAGGGAAATTTCTTGCAAATCTACAAAAAGAGATTAATAATTTAAGATGAAGGCTATACAGAACGTAAAACCAACAGGATTATTAAAAAAACTGGGGGAAAAACAATGAAGGCATTTATAGTTTACTGTCATCCATCGGAAGATTCTTTTACACGGCATGTAAGGGATTCTTTCATAAAAGGAATTGAGGATTCGGGAAACGAATACATTCTTTCTGATTTGTACAAGATGAATTTTAAGACAGACATGAGCGAGCAGGAATATCTGCGCGATGCAAATTACAGAAACACTCCAGGCGTAGCAAAAGATGTTTTAGCTGAACAGGAAAAAATAAATTCTTCCGATGCAATTGTCTTTATCTATCCTGTCTTTTGGACAGAAGCTCCTGCTAAACTTGTAGGATGGTTTGACCGCGTCTGGTCTTACGGCTTTGCTTATGGCAAAGACAGAACGATGAAAGTTTTGGATAAAGCCCTTTTTCTTGTGACAGCGGGAAACACGATGGAACGGCTTGAAAAATTCGGTCTTCTGGACAGCATGAAAAAAGTCATGATTAACGACAGAATTTTTGACCGCGCAAAAAAATCCGACTTTGTCCTCTTTCCGGGAATGACAAGGGAACTGGCTTCACGCGAACAAGACTGGGATAAAAATCTCAAAATAGCATACGAAAAAGGTAAAAACTTTTTTAAGTGAGGGATAAAAATGAAAAGATACATAGCCTTGCTGCGTGGAATTAACATCAGTGGTAAAAATAAAATCTCAATGGAGGAACTGAAATCTGCTTTTGCCGAAGCAGGATTTTCTGATGTCTGTACGCACCTCAACAGCGGTAACGTTATTTTTTCAGATGATGAAAATGACACACTCGTTCTATCTGATAAGACAAAAACTTTAATAAAGCAAAAATTCAATTTGGACATTCCTGTCTTCATCATTTCACAGAAGGAACTTTCTGAACTTCTAGAAAAAGCACCAAAATGGTGGGGAACAGAAAACAAAGAAATATACGATAATCTTATTTTCGCCATTCCACCGAACGACATCAAAATAGTTGCTGAAAAAATTGGAGAACCTACAAAGGAACTTGAACAGGTTGAAATCTGTGATAATGCAGCTTTCTGGTCCTTTGACAGAATGAAATATAATAAGGCTGTCTGGTGGAAAAAGACCGCAAGCACAGGAATTGCAGAAATGATAACAATCAGGACTGCAAACACTTTACGAAAGATTAAATCTTTATAAGATTAAATGTTTATAAGATTAAATGTTTATAAGATTATATCTTTTTAATTCAGGAGACCCAAGCAAATGCTGATAAAAAAATGTTCGCTTTCGGACGTTGAAGAATTGGCTCAGTTAAACAAGCAGCTCATCGAAGACGAAAAAAGCGACAACACGATGACTTTGGAGCAATTGAAAATCCGAATGCGCGATTTTCTTGAAAGCGAGTACAACGCATATTTCTTTATGGAAGAAGATTGCATCGCTGGATATGTTCTTGTCAGGCACACTTCAAAGCCCCTGTACCTGAGGCAATTTTTTATAGCCAGGAATTTTAGACGGCAGGGAAAGGGACGCGCCGCATTAAAACTTTTGCAGGAGGAACTAAAGACAGATAAGGTTGACATCGAAGTTTTGTCATGGAACATGGCTGCGATTAAATTCTGGGAAAGCTGCGGTTTTGTCGAGCGAAGCCGCTATATGAGGCTAGAAAATTCAGGATCTGCTTTACTCCTATGAAATACACAGTGGAATTGCAAGGACTTTTGCCTATGGAAGAATTCCTAAGTAAATTCCAAAAAGAAACAAAAATATAAATTCAATTACGAAAAAAAAAGCTGAGGCCTATATGATTATTCAAGACATCGACAAAGGAAAAGACTTTGACTGGGGAAAAACTTCCAGCGATTATGCAAAATACAGAGACATTTACCCGCAAGAGTTCTATGACTATATTTTGAATTTAGGATTATGCAAAAACGGTCAGACCGTATTGGACTTGGGTACAGGTACTGGTGTGCTTCCAAGGAACATGTACAAGTACGGAGCCAAATGGACTGGAACAGACATAGCTAAAAATCAGATAGAACAAGCCAAAGCGCTGGCTAAAGAAGCCGGAATGGACATAGATTTCTATACCTTAAGGGCGGAAGAGGTCTCTTTTCCAGACAACAGCTTTGATGTTATCACGGCTTGCCAATGTATTTGGTATTTTGACCATAACATAACCTCCGAAAGTTTTGCAAGAATGCTCAAGCCAAACGGCAAGTTTCTTATTTTATACATGGGCTGGCTGCCTTACGAAGATCCTGTCGCAGGAAAAAGCGAAGAAATCATTTTAAAGCACAACCCTGACTGGACGGCGTACGGAGACAAGGTTCAACCGGTTTGGGTGCCAGATCAGTATTCAAAGCATTTTACAGTTTTGTCTCACAAAGAATTCCGTGTTGACGTTCCATTTTCAAGAGAGGGCTGGCACGGACGAATGCGTGCATGTCGAGGAGTAGGAGCCTCAATGACGCCTGAACAAGTTGCCGCATGGGACAAGGAACACAAAGAAATGCTCGAAAAAAACACACCTGAAAATTTCATGGTCAAGCATTATATATCCATCGCAGAATTGCAGGTAAATAAATAAAGTTTATAAAGGAGACATCATGAAGCAGTACATTGTTGACGCTTTTACGGACAAAGTTTTTGGCGGAAATAAGGCGGCTATCTGCGTGCTGGACGAGTGGATTTCTGACTCACTCATGCAGAACATCGCAAAGGAAAACAATTTCTCTGAGACGGCTTTTACCGTAAAAGAGGGCGACAAGTATCACCTGCGCTGGTTCACTTCCGCCGCTGAAATTGATTTTTGCGGACACGCAACGCTTGGAACGGCTTTTGTCCTCTTTAATTTTTATGAAAAGGCTACGGACAAAATCACTTTTAAAACACAAATAGGCGATCTTAGCATTGAAAAACAAGGTGGGCTTTTCAAAATGAACTTCCCGGCTTACCGTTGCAAGAAAATCGAAGTGACGGACAAAATGGAAGAAGCTCTCGGGCTTCGTCCAAAGGAAGCCTACATTGACCGCGACCTACTGCTGGTTTTAGAAAATGCAGAACAGGTTCGAAATCTCAAACCAATTCAGGAAAAGCTAAAGGAACTCGATGGCCTTTGCATAGCCGTGACCGCTCCGAGCGATACTGCAGAATATGACAGCGAGAGCCGTGTCTTCTGCCCAGAACTTGGCTTAATGGAAGACCCGGTAACAGGAAGCACTCACTGCATGATTGCTCCATACTGGTGCGACCGGCTTGGCAAAGAAAAACTTGTCTGCTATCAGGCTTCCGAGCGGACTGGCGTATTGTATGCCGAGCGAAAGGGCGAGCGAATCATTTTGTCCGGCAAGGCAGTTTTATTTTCAGAAGGAAATATTTTGGAAGAGATAGAACACAAAGGAAGAGAATCAAAATGAACTACAAAACTATCAACCAGGAAACATATTATCGAAAAGGCGTCTTTCGGCACTTTATGGAAGACTGCCGCTGCTCAACGTCAATGACTGCACGCCTTGATGTTACGGAACTCGTCGCATATTCAAAAAGGGCTGGAACAAAGTTCTACATCAATTTTTTGTACATTCTTTCAAAAGTTCTCAATTCACGCGATGATTACAAAATTCAGGAGGAAAGGCTCCTTTTGCTCCGCCAACATTAACATCTGTTTCAAAAGCTCTGATAGAAATATCTACGATCTTTTCTACCTGATTTGTTTCTGCTTTGACAATATACATTCAACTTCTCCCAAATTAGTTTTTTTCATAGAAATTTCTTTTAGATGAAATCATTTTATGACATTTCTACACGAAGAAAAATCCATTTCAGACAAGATGCATGG
>CAMVEQ010000004.1:0-66152 GCA_947166545.1 uncultured Treponema sp.
AAGTTGATGTTGTTGTCACCTGGATCACCTGTGAAGAATTCCATGTAAACTGGATTTGAAGATGTGCGGCTCTTGAGACCGAGCTTTTCTACGAGGTAGTCACCCTGAATTGTACCTACTTTGTAGTTATCGAATGTAGCATAGTAAGAAACTGCTTTTGAATCCATAATAAGACGGTCATAAGCAATAACCTGTACCTTCTTTTTGCGAGCTGTTTCAAGAACGTTTGAAAGTGAAGAACCATCGATAGCAGCGATTACGAGGATTTTGCATCCACCAGTAATCATGTTTTCAACCTGTGATACCTGTGTTGGGATATCGTTTGCAGCATACTGAAGGTCTACTTTGTAACCAGCCTTTTCGAGCTGAGACTTCATGTTTGCACCGTCCTGGTTCCAACGCTGTAAGTCTTTTGTAGGCATAGATACACCAATTGGAGTAGTCTTAGCAATCTTTTTTGCTTTTTTTGCAGCAAATACGCTTGGTACGATCATCATACCAGCCAGAAGCAATGCCATAATTTTTTTCATAGTTTTCCCCCTTAGAAAATTACTATTTGTTTTATTTTGATACTTAAATACTATCAGAAAATGGTACTGTGTGGTGAAGCAAAATTCTGCAATTTTTTGCGAAATTCAATAAGGTATTTATTTTTACATGAAGAATTTTAGCACATCATCTAGATTTTTTTGTCATAAAAAAAATCTAGATGCTATTTTTAGCGGTAAACTTCGCCATAAGTATGAAAACCAGACTTTATTACCACTTCGTCAATATTATTTTTCTCAACAAGCTTTGGGTCTAACCAGACTACAGGAATTTCTGCATAGCCGTTATTGATTTTTTTGTTATCGGGAACAATTTCAGACACTTTTTTACCGCTTGCAAGCATAACTGCATATTCCGCAGCCATTTCCGACAATTCTGAAATAGGCTTATAAACAGTAAAATCCTGTTTTCCACGAACAACATACTGACACGCTGCAATATCTGCATCCTGACCACATATAGAAATATGATATCCCGGATAATAATCGTCAAATGCCTTTATAACGCTACCTGCAACAGCATCATTGCCACAAAGGATGGCATCTGGAATGTTACCGCTAGTAATTAAATTTACGGCTTCATTGTAAGAAACATCATAATTCCATCCAGTAGTATAAAATATTCCTTCTATTGAGATTCCTTTTCCAGAAATAACTTTACGAACACCTTTTTGAAGAAGACTCATGTTAAAATCTTCTTCAGGTCCAAGAATAAGATACCATTTTCTTCCAACCCCAGTTGAAATAAATCTTCTAGCCATCAGTTCACCGACACGCTCAGTATCAACAGAAATGTACAAACTTATATCAGCATCAGTAATAAGACGGTCATAAGATATGACACTTATGCCTTTGGAACGCAACATTTTTATAGGTTCTGTAAGGGAATCTCTTTTCTTAGCAACAATAACAACAGTATCAACTTTTCTGTCCATAAGATAAAGCAGCTGTTTCTTCTGTTCTTCTACACTGTTTCCTGCATTCTGGACAATTACTTCTGCATCAAGTTCCTTTGTCTTATTTATAAAGACATCAAGATCCCGTTGCCATCGTTCAAGAGCAAGAGTATCTATAGAAAAGCCTATGACAGGCTTTTTTTCTACAAGGCTGAATTTATTCCGACTGGAAGCTTCGGACTTTGAAGACTTTGCCTTACAGGAAATGAACAGCAAGGCAATTACAATAATGACAATACTTTTTAAGATTTTACTTTTTTGCACCATTTGCTCCATCTCTATATTCTGTAGGAGTCAGACCAAATTTATTTCTAAACAACCTGCTGAAATAATTCTGATCCTTATATCCTACGGTTGCACTTACTTCTTTTATGCTGGCTCTTGGATTTTTTAAAAGTTCCTGAGCCTTCTGCATTCTTATATCTGTAATATAAGAAATGTAATTTTCATTCTTTTCTTCTTTGAATAATTTACTTAAATAGAACGGACTTACATTCACTTCTGCAGCTGTATCTTCAAGCGATAAGTTTTCTGCAATATGTTCATTAATAAAAGCAATTGCTTTTTCAATAATAGGATTGTTAAGTCTAGAAGAATACTGCATTACATAAGTTGCACATTCACAGCATCTTGCCTGCATATATGCAATAATTTCTTCAATATTGTTTGTATTACTAAGTACAGAAAAAGCGGTTGAAAACGCATCATTCTCGTAGGCATTATCAATTTCAGTTGTAATATTCCTTACGTTAACAAGCAATTCGAACATACTGTTCTTTATGCGTCCCATATCACCAGAATATTTTTCAACAAGTGCATTACAATATGCCGACACAAGAGAATTAATAACGCCTACATCGCCTGCCTGTACACGTCCAAAAATCTTTTCTGCAATAATTCCGACATTATTCTTTTCTTCTGGTCGTTTTATATCGTCATCAGCAAAACAAATTCCGCCTTCAACAGGGACTTTACTTAATACTTCAACCGCCTTACTGTATGCAATATTTGTCTTCTGAATATCAGTCTCAAAATTACTTACACCTGCACGAATGCCAGAACCAATACTAATGCTCAAAAGTTTATACAGATATGAAAGTTCATCCTGAATGACAGCTTCATTTTTACCAGATGGAAAAATAAAAAACACGACAATTCTATTGAGCATAAAAGAACCAATAATACAACGACTCTTTGATGTCAAAGTCTCTCTTAACTTTGGATACACTTCGGACTGTTTTTTTATTCTAGGAATTTCAAGACAGCAAAAACACCACACACTGTCATGAATATCAAAGTAAGAAAAATATTCAGAAACATCTTTACCTTCACTGAATGCCGCAGAATAAATGAAGTCACTTTCTATCATAGGAGACACAAGATCCAGTTTTTTATGAAGCTCAACTTCATTACTCATTCGACCACGTCTTTGATTAACAAGCTCCATGGCATTCTTTACAGTCTCAACTACAGTATTACGATTAACTGGCTTTGTAAGATATTTATAAACTCCAAGATTAACAGCTTCCTGTGCATACTGGAATTGATCAAAAGCACTCAAAATAATAATTACAATACCAGGCTTTGATTGGATAATATATTTCAGAGTTTCAAGACCATTCAAGCCAGGCATGTTTATGTCCATGAAAATAATATCTATCTTATTTTTTGCAACAACTTCCAAAGCCTGTGCACCCGACAGACAAGAAAAAATCTGCACATCAGAAGCAAAATTTTTTTCAATAATAAATTTGAGAGAATCTATCATTATCTGTTCATCATCTGTCAGTAAAATATTATACATTTGGAATCCTTAATAAAAAGGTTGTGCCACCTTGTTCATTTGTTACTATATCAAAAACATCATTTCTATGGAAGTAAATTCTAAGTCGAGAAATTACATTTATAAGCCCCGTACCAGTTCCATTCTTATCATCTTTTTGAGGTACAGTTCCTTCTGCTTTCAAAATCTTTTCTCTAAGTTCAGGAGAAAATCCACATCCATTATCAGAAATCTTAATAAGAATCTGATATATTTCTTTTTCCACTGATATTTCAATAATGCCTTTTGCTTCTTTTAACCCATACTTCATGCAGTTTTCAACAAGCGGTTGAAGTGTCATCCTTGGCAAAAGTGTTTCATGCTTTTCAGGGAACACCTTTTTTATAAACTCAACCCTATCACCAAAGCGGACTTTCATAATATATACATAACTGTCTACAAGAGAAAGCTCTTCATCAATAGTAGCAACATGACCTTTTTGCTGAATGTTATAACGGAAGAAATCTGCAACCTGTTCCATAAAATAACAGGTTTTATCAGCACCTTCCATCATAGCAAGCTGAGCACCAGTATTAAGCGTGTTAAACAGAAAGTGAGGGTTTATCTGATTTTGCAAAGCCCTTAACTGAGCGTCAGCATACAGTTCTCGCATTTCCATTTCCTTTTCACGCAATTCATTTTCCTGAGCAGCCTTTTCCCAAATCTTATCAACATATTCGCGTATACTTACAATCATGCGGTCAAAGGCTCGACAAATAATTCCTATTTCACCATCATCCTGATTATTAAATAACGGAATATCAAAATCCATGTGTGCAACACGGTTTGCAACATGAGAAATATCCATAAGAGGCTTGGTAATAATGTTCAAAGACAAATACAAAACAGCAAGAATCAGACAGAAAAATATAATAATAAATACAATACTCAAGCGAACATAAGCCATATATTTTCCATGGCTTGTAGCATATATTTCAGCATTCCGCTGGAGCATAAGCATGTTCAAATCTTCCATCTGAGACAAAAGCATGGAATAGCAGGACATGCTTTTTTTATAGAAAAGCATAGCACTTTCTGTGTTATTTGCTCGCAGAGAAGTTACGGCATCCAAGCTGTACTTAAAAAATGAAGACATAAGCTGATACACAATAAACTCTTTATGTTTTATGGTATCTGTTGAAGGGCTTTTTTGCAAATAAGAAACAGAATCTTCACTCAAGGTTTGAAAGTGATAATAAGAGTCGATGCTTTCAAAAGTACGGTACTGCATGTAATCAGTCAATGCTTTTTCTGTATTGGAAAGATATGTTGTTATCGTATTCAGTTTTCTGTTGGTTTCATAAGTACTCCCTATTTTTTCAAGGGAGTGTCTGTTCATATTTATCATTACTAAAAACGAAACAGCTATGACAATAATAGCAACAATGACGCATATAAAAATACGCCATCTGAAATTCGTATTCAGTTTTTGTATAAGTTTCAAGTTCATAGCGAACCTGCCTTTCTTACACGGACATCAGAAGTAATATAGTTATTCGCATGTCCATAACGAATATATTCAAACAGTTCCCGTAATGCAGATCTTCCTATTTTTTGAGAATCAATAGAAAGAAGCTCTGTAACAATTCCATTTTCCAGATACTTCTCAACAACATCACCTTCTCCAAAACCAATTATACCAATTTCGCCGCTCACTCCCATGTCAGTTACAAGCTGAGCCGCATGAATAGTATCTTCCGTGGAAAGGCATACAATCAAATTTACAGCATCTTCCCGTAGTTTTCGTTCAACAAGAGCATTTCTTTTATGAATTTCATTAGATGAAGATAATTCTATAACAGAAGTATTTATATTAAACCAGCTGCTCAAAGAAGTTGTAAGAGAAGACATAAGAATACTATAATTAGGATTGTTTTCCATATTCGTGTTTATAATCAATAAAGACCCTCGCCCCCGTAGATATGTAGAACACTCGTAGGAAATCTTTCTGCCAAGTTCAGAATAGTTTGTACCTATGTATGAAATCTGCGAAACAGAAGGAAGATATTGAGCTACAGTAACTAAAGGAATTGTTTCTTTATCCTTATTCAGAGGAACTTCAACATTTGAATCAATTTCATCCATATATGCAATTACCCCGTCAGCATTTGTATATGCTGCATAATCTAACAGAGTTTGCATGGATTCATTTTCTACCGTAGACTTAGGAATGTTCAATTCTACAACACAATCATATTCACTGCTTATCTCTTCCGCTCCAGTAAAAATATCTGTCAGAAAAGATTCATTCTGTGAACGTCCTACAATTACAATATGGTAAGCCCTGTTTTCCGAAACCTCTATACCAGCACCATCTTCAATGGCATATAAAGGTGACAAATAAAACGTATAGACACAAAAAGTAATTGCCAGTAATCCCAGCAACACAAGAAACAGTACACGCAGAGAAATAGACACATTAGTCTTCATAGCAGGTTCTTCCACCCCATTCTTTAGAATTTTCTTTTTCATGAATAATAGTCTTGTCAAAATCCGCTTCTGGTGCACAATTATGTTCAATTTCTAGTGCAGTAGAATGCAGTCGCTTTAAACATTCCGATTTGTCAGTATATCCTAATTTTGATTTTTCTATAGAGTCTCCCAATATACGAATAGATTCATCATAAACTCTTGTAGGCACAGGAAAGGGATGTCCGTCTTTTCCGCCATGAGCAAAAGAAAACCTTGCTGGATCTGTAAATCTTGAAGGCGTACCATAAATAACTTCGCTAACTAAAGTCAAAGACTGCAGCGTTCTAGGGCCAAGTCCAGGAGTTAATAACAGAGCTTCAAAATCCTGTGGTTGATTTTCATAAGAAGTAGCAAGCACTCCACCCAGGCGTTTTAAGTCCACATCTTCCGCAAGAACTTCATGATGGGCTGGCATAGTACAGTTGCGGCTAGAATTTGTTTCAATCAACTCAGAAGATTCTTCAAACAATGAAAGCTGATTTGATTGCCCTAAAAGGTCAGCACTAGTAATAAGTTTTATTTCTTTTGTAACTCGATCAGGATTTTCTTTTGCCATGGAAAGAATAGATTTTCTTGTATCGCCAGCATTGACATCTGTAAGATTTAAAATTAAGCCGTTGTTTTCACCAATAACCCCAGAATGCGGATTTTCAACAAAAGAACGGACATGAGAGGAACACCAATGGTAACGGCGGGCTGTTTTCTGCTGAGCATTCATTCCCTGCTGAACAACAGCCCAGTCTCCTTCATCTGAAAGAATGAAATTATGCTGATAAAGTTGGAATCCATCCTGAACAGCAGTATTATCAACTTTTGCACACAGTTTACTGGCATGAACAAGAGAATCGCCATCAAGCCCTGTTTTTTCACTTAAATAAAGAAGTTCCTCTGGAGTTCTTCTTGAATACTTACCACGTCCGCCGCAAATGCACAGACCAAATTCTCTTGCACGGGAATTAATGCCACGTTTCAGTGCATACATTACACTTGTTGTAATGCCGCTTGAATGCCAGTCCATTCCTAAAACAGCACCAAAAGATTGAAACCAAAGAGGATCACTTAAACGACAGAGAACTTCCTTCTTTCCATACTCCAGCAGAAGAGTCTGTATAATTTCAGTTCCAAGCAGCATCATACGGTCTGCAAGCCATTTAGGAACAACCCCATGATGCAATGGAAGATCAGCATGCCCCGTCTGCTTTAGCATAAGCTGTTTAAAAAATTATTTAAGTTTAAGCCACGTCCAGAAAGAAGGATCTTCCTGCCCGATTCTCCAGAAAGCAATGCGATCAACATCTTTATCTGCATACAAGCGAAGCCGTGCAACCAGCGAGAATGTATCATCAAAATATCCTGTCACCTTAATCTGTTTTGTAAATGTAAAATACGGCACAGAATCTTCCCGTTCAACAGTATGCATATTGTTTTCACCTAAAATTCTGTTTATGCCACTAAAGTACCAAGCCTTGCCATAATTTTCATCTTGCCAGGTTCTACCATAGAATGGGATTCCCATAACAAGCTTCTTCTTTGGAAGCACGGTCTTGGCATAATCAACAATGCGCTCACACCACTCCATGCTGGCAACAGCACCAGGTTTACTGGTACTCCAGTGTTCATCATAAGCCATAATGATTATGCGGTCAACAAGAGGCTCTATTTTTGAATAGTCAAATACATCATTTTCCAAAGTCTTTACTCTGGCAGGAAGGGCAATTGTAAGCCATTTTTCCTGACCAATACGTTTGCGCAGTGCTGAAATAAAATTCCTGAAATTTTCACCGTCTCTTTTAGGAATAAGCTCAAAGTCAATTTGAATTCCATCATACGAAGCACTTGCTTTTCCTAGAGTTTCTACAATTTTTTTACTCACTCCAAACTGAGGATCTAAAACAAAGTGTGTTAAGGAACGGCTTTCACAAGTAACCACCAAATGTTTTCGCCCATTATAATTTTTTATTTTAGCAGCATTTGGAATTTTTTCTATTTCTCCGTAACAGTCAATATCGGCACTGAAATAGCATAAATCAGTAATAGGCATTTTATTATTAAACTCATATTCCCTATCCTGCATGACATATCCCCAAACCTCATGAAACTCAACAGCATCACCTGTAGGCAAATCATGGAAATAAGTCATAGAAACTTCATCTTCCGTCTCTGTAGTATTTTCTTCCAAAGTCAGAATATCTGCATCTGGTATAGAATCATCCTTTTTGCCATTGGAGAAAGCAGGGTTTATAGACAATGCTACACACACTGCTGTTACTAATAAAAAACTTCTTTTCATTTTATTTTCCTTACTTTTTAAAATTATGGAATATGAATTATTTCGCGAGGTTTGCTTCCATTTGCAGGACCTACAATACCACGTTCTTCCATTTCTTCAACAAGACGGGCTGCACGATTGTACCCAATTTTTAATCTTCGCTGAATATATGAAGCACTTGCCTTTCCTGCCTGAACAACAATATCAAGAGCTTTTTCATACAGAGGATCTTCTCCTCCATCACCCATGAGGGAAATTTGACCATCACTTTCATCGTCATCATCAGGAACAAAAATTTCATCATCAATATATTCAGGTTCACCCCATTGCTTTACACTTTCAACGACATTTTCAACTTCCTGATCGCTTACAAAAGTTCCTTGAATGCGGATTGGGAAAGGATCTGTAGAACTTGCATAAAGCATGTCTCCCTTTCCAAGCAATTTTTCAGCTCCAACTTGATCAATAATAATACGGCTATCAGTCTTACTTGCTACCATAAATGCAATGCGACTAGGAATGTTAGCCTTGATAAGTCCAGTAATGACATCTATTGAAGGTCGCTGTGTTGCCAGAACAAGGTGAATGCCAACAGCACGGCTCATTGCACAAAGACGGGCAACTACAGTTTCAAGCTGTTTTCCTGTAGTAGCCATGAGATCTGCAAATTCATCAATAACCACAATAAGATAAGGCAATTTTTCTGCAGCAATTCTACGATCAACAATGCGTTTATTATAAGATGAAATGTCTCTAACGCCCATACCGTCCAACAGTGCATAACGGCGTTCCATTTCACACAAACAATATTGCAATGCCTGCATAGCCTTCTTTGGTTCTGTAATAACAGGTGTTAAAAGATGAGGAATATCATTATAAAGTTTCAACTCAACAATTTTAGGATCAATCAAAATGAGTTTTACCTGATCAGGACTGCGCTTATACAGAATACTCATCAGCATACTGTTTACACATACAGATTTTCCCGCTCCAGTAGAACCTGCAATCAAAAGATGTGGAGTTTTTACTAAATCCATAATCTGAGAATTGCCCTGAATATCTTTTCCAAGAATTACAGGAACCGCCATTTTTTTCCATTCAGGAAGATCCTGTTCAATACACTCTTTGAAAGAAACTATTGCACGATCGGCATTTGGAATTTCTATACCGACCGCATTTTTTCCAGGAATAGGAGCAACAATGCGGACAGAACTTGCAGCAAGCCGTAATGCAATATTATCCTGCAAAGCAACTATCTTACTAAGCTTAACACCTGGAGCTGGAAGCATTTCAAACATGGTTATAACAGGACCTTTTATAATTCCTGTAACCTCTGCTTTAATTCCAAATTCATTCAGAGTTTCTGTAAGGCTTACAGAAGCCTGTTCTGTTTCTTCATCAATAACCCAATAATGATTATCTTCATAAGCTGTAAGCAAATCTGTAGAAACAGAATAAGGTCCACGATTACGTTTTTTTTCTGGCAACGGAACAGGTGTTCCATCCGACTGAACTGCACGAGGCATATCCGCATAAGAAACTTCATCTCCTTCGGTTTCTTCATCCTCTAATCCGTCAGAATTATCAGAGTAAACCTCATCGGTATCTTCCGTTACTTCCTCCGAAACCTCATCATCAATAATCTCATATTCATCAGAGGTTTCATCCGTAGAGTTTTCTTCTTCCGCCTCTTCGTATTCAGACGCATCATCTAAATCTGCAATAACACTGTCATCATTGTCCTCAACTCCAGCATCATCTTCAATATCAGATGTATCTTCTTCAGTTTCTTCTATAAATTCCTCTTCTGTATCTAAGTTTTCACTTTCAGCTTCCAACTCAGATTCCTGCATTTCATCATTAACATCACTTTCCATCTGTTCAAATACATCTTTTACAGAAGGCAATTCCATTGTTTCCTGCTTATTTACAGTCTCGCTAACCTCAGGTTCTACTTCTTCGGAATAATCATCCTCCTCAGCATAATCAGAAGCAGATAAATAACCTTCCTGTGCAGCATATTCAGTAGAATTTTCAATAAAGCCATGCTCATTTACAAAATCATTAGGCTCTTCTTCATTTTCTTCAAACATGGAATCTACAGCAGCATTAATATTACGTTCCAGCTGCTTTTCAATTTCCATTTCTTCCTCTGATTTTTCAACGACATCTTCATTTTCTATTTTTTCAGCATCATCTACTTCATCCAAAGGCTGCTCATCTACTACCTGAGCCGAAACCTCCTGCTCGTCCGAAGACTGCTCTTTTTCATTTTCAAAAGAAGGTACAACCACAGAACTTTTCTTTGTAAAACGAGCCGTATAGAACTGAATTTTCTCAACAATGATTTTTTTGTATTTCAAGACTTGAGGTAAAAGATCTTTCTTCAAGGACGAAGTAGAAAGAACCATTGCAACAAGATATTCCATGGCAACAAGAAGAATCGCAATTGCCATGAGTATTATGATTTTTGTAATTGCAATAGGTCCAATATCTTCTACATAAACTTTGCGAGCCACATTTTCTGCAATTGCCAATGTAAAAAACGGAATAAAACTAATGGCAAGGCAAACAATACGCTGTAAAGACCATTTATCATCTACACAGAAAAATGCCGCCACAAAAAAGAATACTGGAATTAAAAAACTGCTAAAGCCATAAACTTCATAAAGCATGCTGCCAAAGGCAAAGTCACTGATAAGCCCAGCAACAAGACTAACCGCCAAAAACAGTGCAATAATAAACAAAAGAGCGGCAACACCCATCAACAAGTGTTTTGATTTGAATTTCATAGATTATTCCCCTATACCCATTTTCATTATCGGATTTTTTTTATTCGGGGTTATAATTAATTTCTAACCCGACATGACATCTCCAACTCTACACACAAAAACTATCAAAACCCGCCAAAAGTCAGCTAAATTCAACTAGACTATAGAAATAAATTCTTGTATACTAAAAATGTGTCAGAATTATACATTGTAGCAACGCCAATCGGAAATCTGGGAGACATAACCTTCCGCGCACTCGAAACATTAAAAAATGTTGATGTCATTGCAGCAGAGGATACCAGACATACACTTGAGCTTTTGACACATTTTGAAATCAGAAAGCCGCTCATAAGCTGCCGTGCCCAGAATGAAGACTTTGCATCTGAAAAGATCATAAAACTCCTTGATGAAGGACAGAAAGTAGCCTATGCAAGTGATGCCGGAACTCCAGGAATAAGTGATCCCGGAGCTATACTTGCAGGATTAGCCCGTAAAGCAGGGCATACTGTAATACCAATTCCTGGTGCAAGTGCTTTTGCAACCCTTGCAAGTGTTGCTGGTGCTGGTGGAAAAACTTTGATTTTTGAAGGCTTTCTGTCTCCAAAACCAGGACGCAGAAGAAGTCGTTTAAGAGAACTGCTCGCTACAGGTGATGCAGTTATCGTATATGAAAGTCCGTTCAGAATAGTCAAACTGCTTACGGATATTGCAGACATAGACAGTGAACGGCGAGTTGTTGTAGGCAGAGAGCTTACAAAACTTCACGAGGAAATAACGGACGGAACAGCAAAAGAAGTTTTGGACGATTATTCCTCCAGGCAGAAGATTTTAGGAGAGTTTGCAGTCTTTATTTCTGGGGTAAAAAAGAGTAAACTTTCAGATGAAAGTTCCGATAATAATTATGAGAGGTAAGGTATGATGATACAAAAGATTTATACATCCAACACAATCAATCCCTTGCAGAATTCAAAACCTGTATCTGGAACTGGCGCTGTAAAACGTTCTGCAGATGAAATCATCATCTCTGATGAAGCAATGGAGATGCAAGAGGCAGAAAAATTGGATGCCATAGCAAGAGAAACACCTGATGTTCGCGAGGAATTGGTAGAACAGGTTAAGCAGAAGATTAAAGATCCTAATTATTTGAATAATGCAATTGCTTCTGCTGCTGATCAGATTCTTACAGCTTACGGACTTTAATGTGTATTAGTATGATTAAATTCTAAAAAAGAAGGGCGGAACTTTCATTCCGTCCTTTTTTTGTATATGCGTCTGCTTTGCAGACTTACTCTGCATAGCAGACTTACAAAAAGGGAGTATTTATGTCTGATTTTATTTTTAAAATCCCACAGAATATTATTCTGGGATCATACACAGCAACTCGTATAGGCGAATACATAAAACCATGGGGCAATAAATTCATGCTCATTCTTGACCCTACATTGCGTCAGGTTTCCACAATAGACAAAATTGTACAGCCTCTTGCTGAAAGAAAAATTGATTTCTTTACATTTGATGATTTACCAGAACGCCCTGAATCAAAAGCTATAGAAAACGCCCTGAAACTTGCCCGTCAGGCACATATCTCAGGACTTATTGCAGTTGGAGGAGCAAAAGCAATAAGCATAGGACGTGCAGTTGCAGCCCTTTTTAATTCTAAAAAAGATATATACACACATCTTGAAGAAAACTGCATAGCAGAAGAACCACTCCCATTAATCTGTGTTCCAACAACAAACAGAGACACTTTTGTTTTCACTGATATGATTCCTGTTGTAGACTCTCGTTCTTCAACAATAAATTTGCTTAAAACACAGAATGCAATCGGAAAAATCGTTCTTCTGGATCCAAACCTAACCCAGACCCTTTCCGATCATCAGGCAACCTGCATGAACGTAGAAGTAATTGCTATTGCCCTTGAAGCATATCTGAGCCAGAAAGCAACTTTCTTTAGTGACATGATGGCAGAAAAATCTTTGGAATTAATGAAATATGCAATAAACGGTTCAAATACTCTTGAAGTAACAACACCTCAGGAGATTTTACTTGCACAAAGCGGATGCATGGCTTCAATTGCAGCAACAACCTCTTCACTTGGAGTATGCTCACTTATTGCATTATGCCTGAACTCACGCTATAAAATTTCGCGCTCCCTGACAGCAGCCCTTCTGCTCCCTCATATAATCGATGATGCTTCTAAATTCCGCAAGGATAAACTTGCAAAAGCAGCCCGCATTCTGGGTGCAACACAGGCAGAAGAAAATGATACAAAAGCAGCAGAAGACTTTGCAGAATTCATCCGCAGTCAGCTTGCAATTGCAAATCTGCCTACTCGCCTAAAGGATTTGGGAGTCACAATAGAACAGCTTTCACTTGCAGCAGAAGATGCAGGAAGCCTTGAATTAATCAATAATCTTCCTCGCAGCATGACAAGTGACGACCTGTTCGGCATCATTAAGCTTGCATTCTAAAATATCTTTACAGCCAGATGATTGCACCAGAAAAACTGTTTCAGCTTACGGCAGGACAAAAACGCCGTAAGCTCGCTTTAACCTTCGGGGAATTAGAAAGAGATATTGCAGGAATTGCAGAGCCAGGAACAGCTTATAATTTTACAAAACTCACAAGACCAGAATACACAAAACAAGTAGTTTCAATTGTATTGCAGGATCCAAAACTTCCGCAAAGTACAGCAGAGGAATTACAAGCTCTGTTGAATGCAGAAAATTTTGATGAAAGAAGAGCCTGCAACATTGCAAGAAATGCACTTCTTGCCATCATAGGAACATTTCCTGCAGAGTGGGATTTAGTCATTGCCCCTCATGCTCAGGAAAATCTTTCCGTACAAAAAAGAAATTTCTTCCCTGGTGTTTCAGTGTATGCAGAAGACATTCGCTCGCCATTTAACGTAGGTTCTATATTCCGCACGGCAGAAGCAATGGGCTGCGAAAAAGTATACATTTCACCCCAGTGTACAGATCCAGAACAGAGCAAGGCACAGCGGAGTGCAATGGGTTGCATACAAACAATAGGATATACCCGGTGCAGTTTAGGCGAGCTTCCATCTGACAAACCAGTGTTTGTACTGGAGACAGGCGGAACACCATTAAACGAATTTGTCTTTCCAAAAGAAGGAATTGTCATAATAGGCTCAGAAGAACTTGGCGTAAGCCCAGAAGCCTTAAAGCGTGCCACTTACGGCAGAGTTACAATTCCAATGACAGGATTAAAAGCTTCTCTAAATGTAGGAGTTGCATTTGGAATCCTCATGCAAGCATGGGTTAATGCGCTCCATTCCTGAACATATTGCGGAATCTGTCACTTAGCTGAACAATCTGCTCTTCACTCTTAATATTAAACATCTTGAGGGCTTCCAAATCAAACTGGGCCATATCAACAGTTCCCTCAGGATAATGTGCAAGCAAATCTGCAAAATGAATAAGAGCACTCAGCTTCCAGACTTCTTTAGGACAGCTTTCCAATTCATGATGATAGCGGATAACATTTATAATATTTGCAGGGAAATTCCATTTTTCCGACACAAGAGCACCAACTTCACCATGATTAACCCCAGCAACCATACGCTCAAACAAACCGTTACTAATGCCTCTTGCACTGCATAAAAACTGCATCTTCTGATATATATCCTTATGAACAGACACAAAGATTATCTTTCCTATATCGTGCAACAGGCCACAAACATAACTATCATCAACAAATTCTTTGTCAGCAGCATCCTTAAAATATGAACGGGCAAGATTATATGAATAGAATGCAACCTTATATGAGTGATCCCACAATGCTTTTTTCCGCTCATCAGCATCAACCATGAGCGATTTCATAGAACCAATAGAAAACAACAGGTTTCGTATACCGCGAATACCAGCAAACTTTACAGCTTCTTCCACAGAATGACACGGAGAAGCAAGAGAAAAGGCCGCAGAATTAACCATTTTAAGAAGTTCCCCAGTCAAAGAAACATCACTGGAAATCCTACGGGCTATATCAGTCATGCTACTGTCCGGGTCATTTATAAGACGGTTAATTGCATTAATATTTTCAGGGAATTCTGGAAGTCCTTTTATTAAATCAACAAATTCCCTTGAAAGAGAAACAAATTGAGCCTGAGAAGAAAGACTGAACGGAAGGATTAATCTAGTTATCGTCTCCCCATTTTCGCTCAACACCTGATAGTTTTCATCAGTAAGTCCTATCTTTCTCAAGATTAAAATCATCATGATAAGACCAAGACCTGCACCTTCCGATTCATCCAGCATATTTTCTACAGAATCAAACTGCTGTGCACGGGTAATCTTGTCATGGATTCTTTTATATTCATTAATAGAAAGTTCCGCTTTATTACGGATTTCAAGTTTTACTTTATTATTCTTTGTCTGCAAAAGGATTTTTATATAAAGACCTTTTTTCTTTTGAAGGGCATGATAATACTTCTGATTTTTCAGAGTATCTTTCTTAAAGTCCTCCATGCCCTTTGCATAATCCTCGGGATTATTAATATCCAGCTGTCGTTCTTCAAAGTAAACTCGTTTTGTATTCGCTTTTTTTGCATTATAAACAAGTTCCTTGAAGCAATAAGAAAGAGCCTCTATCATCTGAGGCTGATTAATTTCAGAGAGAAAAACTTTCAGCAATTCTTGTGTATACGCTTCAACCGCCACAGGAAATGTATAAGTTGTTAAAACAATCGGTAAACCAGACTGTATGGCCTTGCTCACCTTTGAAACGTCTACTGACTGTGCCATAGTACAATTGTAACAGACGAAATCGCAAAAGTCTATAATTTTCTTTTAAAGTATGGTAGAATATAAGAATGACACAGCAGACCATTTGCGAATTAGCCATACTATTTTTAATTGCATTAGCAAGTTTCAGAATATTCCTTATAAAAGACCCTAGTTCCGACCCTTTGGCATCATTACCAACACTGGCATTGATTATGTCGGTTTTGAGCATCATCGTATACGGACCAACATTTCAAAACATGGTTGTTTTTGCCGTCACACTTTTTGTATTTTTCGCAAATTTCCGAGCACTGTTAAGGTTAAACGAAAATCTTATCGTAGACCATTACAGTGCTATTTTTATTGTCACCTGCTGTTTTTCACTCCTGCTCATTCTGGCAACTGGTGCATTCGTTATTTTTTTCAGCCCTATAGTTCCAAACTTAAAAAAATACGAAGTTACAAAAACTTCACAGGTTTATAGTGGAAATTTGGAAACCGGCTTTTTTGTTTCCGACAATCCTTTCAATAAAAAAACCGCTTACGTCTATCACTATGAACAAAATGCAAAATCAGAAACTTCTGAACCAGAAAACAAAGCAAAAGAAAAACCAATAATAATTTTTATTCCAAACGAACGTGCAACAAGTTTTATTTACGAACCTATTCTAGTAAAGCTGGCACATGACGGTTACGATGTATACAGTGCCGATTTTTATTTCAGCCCTGACAAAAAAAATAAACGGCTTTCTTCAAAATTTGTAAAGCGTGCCTCGTTCCTAAACGACAGTTTTAAGGCTCAGGAAAAATATAAACAATGGCAGGCAGATGTAAAAAGTTCTTACGATGCTTATTTATATAAATCTTTAATTTCTATAGTATCACCACAAGAAAAGGATTTTGTAATTCTTTTAGGTGATTGTACTGATGAACAGATGTTCCTAAACATAAAAAAAGATAAAGAAAGAATTGATATTTGCTTAGATTTAAGTATCATCGATGGATATGACACAAAAGGATACGGACCTGTAGAACAGACGGATCCTTTTATTGCAACCATTCTTGGCAAAAAGAAAGACCCTGGCATGTATGTTTCAAATCACACAGCAAATCTATTGGAACAGCTGATAAAGCAATCCATGCTAATCGCTGGAAATTAATTAATTGCGGCTTTTTCTCCATGCAAAATCTATAAAAAAGCAACCTATAGGTTTTGCATCTAAAAACCTATAGGTTTTGTGTCATAAAACCTACAGGATTCGTGTCGTAAAACCTACAGGATTCGTGTCGTAAATCTCTAGAGAATTGCGTCGTAAATCCTATAATAATTGTATCACAACTCTTATAATAATTGTGTCACAACTCTTATAATAATTGCGTCAAATATAGAGGCAAATTTAAAGCTATATCCATCTGTGTAGACTTTAGAACGTATCTTCATTATACTTGTAGCATGCAAGATACATTAATTAAAAAGCAGAGCCTATTATTCAAACTGCTACCCCTAATCCTTACAATTACAGTTATTATTATTGATCAAATAACCAAAGCCCTGATTGTAAAATACATTCCGCTGACAACATTGTTTTCAAGCGACGGCATAATCCGCGTTGCAGGCGACTACATCCGAATAATTCATGTCCGCAACAAAGCAATAGCCTTTAGTCTTGGCAGTTCTTTTTCTGTAAATGTCCGAAGAATTCTTTTTTCGTTCGCACCGCTTATCGTAATTGTCATAGTATTTGCCATATATTTCAGAAACAATGAATTTTCTGCACTTCAAAGATGGTCCATCTGCGGCATTCTTGGAGGAGGCATCGGCAATCTTATTGACCGCTTTCTTCGCCCAGATGGAGTTGTAGACTTTGTTGACTGCTATTTCTTTGGCATTTTTGGCATGGAACGCTGGCCAACCTTTAATGTTGCAGACGCAGTTGTTGTTGTATGCGGAATTCTTTTTGTGCTGGCATTCTTACTACAGATACAAAAAGATGCTAAAAATGCAGAGGAGGACTAAAACATGAATAAAAAGAGCTTTACACTTCTTTTTCTTTTCATTTCAACAATTGCAAACATAATTTTTACAATTGTAATCATTGCAGCCATGTTATTAATAACCTCACTGACCTTAACATACATCATCAAAATAAAAGATCCAAACATAATAGTTGCAGACTGGATGTTATGTTTTATTGGAGGAATGATTTTAAGTCTTTTTCTATATGCAAAAATTTCTGATAAAATAGTAAAAAAATACAAGCTTGCAGACAAACTTGATGAAAGACTTAGCGGAAGAAGATTTTCACATTTATCTTCCAGAACACAAAAAGAAAAAGAAGCAGAAAAACCAAAAACCGTCATGCCAAAATCCGTTCTTCCTGATGAAGAAGATGATCATTGGGGTGAATAAAATTAAGGCTGTCCGAAATAAACCGGACAGCCTTTTTTATCAGAAAATCTCTAAATATTATCCCTTAACGGCACCTGCAGTCATACCACCAATAAAGTATCTCTGGAATGCAAAGAAAATAATAAGCAAAGGAACAACAGAAAAACATGAACCTGCAATAAGCAAGTCATAGTTGTTTCCATAGGGTGTCAGAAGTGTATTCAAACCAATAGGAAGGGTAAACTTACCAGCATCGCGATACACGAGCATAGGCCACAGCATATCATTCCATGTTCCCATTGAAGAAAGAATTGCCATTGCCCCAAACGCAGGCTTAGCCAAAGGCATCATTATAGTAAAGCAGATGCGATATTCATTTGCTCCGTCAATGCGTCCGGCATCCAAAAGTTCTTTAGGAAGACCTACCATAAACTGTCTGAAAAAGAAAATTGTCGATGCTCCGCAAATACCAGGCAAAATGACTCCTGCTGTTTTATTAATCAGATGAAGGCTTATTATCTCCTGATACAAAGGCAACATGAGTATAACCCCTGGAACCATCATTGTTGCAATAACAATAAAGAACAGAACATTCTTTAACCTGTACTCATACATTGTCAGACCGTAAGCCACAACATAGCAGATAAACAGCTGACACACAACGGAAATAAAAGTAAGCACAATGCTATTCTTGTACCAAAGAAAGTAACGGTGAGGAACCCTGACCCATTCGTTAGCCTGAAATGCTTTCTGCGTAAAAAGGTAAATATAGTTATTAAGCGTAAGGTCTTTTGGATCTGGATTAAAATTAAGTCCATAACGCATAAGCTCCTGGCCAGGACGGAAAGAAGCCAACAAAGCAGCTACAAGCGGATATAACACAAGAATTGAAAGAACTGTGAACATCAATATCGAAAGCGTTGTTGCGACAGTTCCCTCTGTTTTCATGCTGTGAAGCTTCTGAGTTTTTAGTATTGAGTTTGCCATGATTACTTCTCCTTCTTGAATGTACCGTTTAGTACAAGCTGAATTACATTAATTACAAGAGCAATCAGAAGAAGGACAATTCCAACGGCACTTGCATAGCCCATCTGATTCTTTTCTATACCACGGCGATACAGATAACCAACAATAGTAAGACCGATATTTTTCGGTGAACTGTTACCACCCCACATCATGTAGCTTTCAAGGAACATTGCAAGGCCTGCATAAATACTGATTGTAAGAACATAAATGCTTGTTGGTTTCAGTAAAGGAAATGTAATGAGCCAGAATTTCTGCCACTTGGAAGCACCATCTATGTCAGCAGATTCATATAATGAACCATCAATACCCTGCAAACCAGAAAGGAAATACAGCATGTTGACACCAGTCCATCGCCAGCAACAAAGCAAAATCATCGCAAACCATCCAGTTCCTCTCATCTTAAGCCATTTGATAGAGCCAAAACCAAGCGTATGAAGAAACTGGTTTGCGGCAGAACCGTCCAGTTCACTAAACATCAGACCAAAGATTGTACCGGCAACAACAACAGAAGTCAAAGCTGGAATATAAAGAATTGCTTTATAAACGTTTTTTATCTTCATAAAGGCACTGTTCATGATTGTTGCAAAGAGCATCGGAAACGGAATGAGCAGTGCACAGGTAATAATCATATATATGAAGCTGTTTTGAACAGCCATGTAGAAAGTCTTATCCTTCAAGAGTTTCGTATAATTTTTAAATCCGATCCAATCAATCTGCCCCGGAAGGATATTCTGAAAACTCATCATTATGGAACTGACCAACGGATATACCCAGAACACAAGCAGACTTATGATAAACGGAAGTACAAATACATAGGGGGCAACTTTCCAAGAATATATAAAACTTGATATAGAATTTTTCTTCATGTCAAACCTCAAATCAAAAAAAAGGTCTGGAATTCCCATTTGAGTAAGCATTCCAGACCTTTTTCTATCTAATAAAATCAATCACGGCAATTACTGTTCAAGATCAATTTCATCCTGAGCAGCCTGAAGTTCAGCATCAACATCAGCATTCTGTTCAAGACAGTTATTCAAAACATTCAAGTTAATCTGCTCGTTAATTGCAGAACTGATATGTGTAGCCTTAATACCTTTGATTTCACTCTTAATCTCATTGAGGACATCAAATGGATTTGTACGGAAGTATGCAACATACTTGTTATTTGGATTATGAGTCAGATCCTTTTCATCCCACATATCTGTGTTTACAGGATCAAATCCAAGAACTTCCCAAATAAGCTTCTCACCTTCAAGTGAAAGTTTTGCATAAACAAGGAATTCTGCAGCAAGTTCCTGATGCTTAGACTGCTTTGAAACAACAGTACCTGTTCCACCAATACCTACAGAACGAGGCTGTCCCTTCTTGTATACAGGACATGGAGCAATTGCCCATTTTCCTTTCTGATCTGGAATGTAGTTAAGGAAGCGGCTCATGTACCACAAAGCCTTAGGGAATGCAGCAACCTTTTCATCACCAACTGTTGCATAACCAGCTTCTGTATCAATCTGTCCACCTGGAGTAGGATATGCGATGCCTTCTGAAACCCATCTCTGCTGCATCTTAATCATGTCAGAAACACCAGAAATTCTGATGTCAGCATGACCGCTTGCATCTGTCCAGTCCTGATTGTGTTCTGCCATAGAAAGCCACAGCCAGTCTGTTCCACCAGTGTCAACACCAGTCATGTGAACTGTTCCGCCAGAAGCTTCTTTAAGCTTAAGACCAGCCTTTTCAAAATCATCCCATGTTTCAATTGTACGATAGTCAATGCCATATTTAGAAAGAAGTTCATCATCATAGTACATTACAGTTGCACCTACATGGAAAGGAATTCCATAACGCTTTCCGTTTGCACTGTAAATGTCAAGACGAGAAGTAACAACATTATTCTTGTAAGGCTCAATATATTTATCCATTTCTACGAATGGAACTTCACCCAAAGTAAAGTTAGGGAACTGACTGATTTCAACATCAACTAAATCTGGAGCACCCTGTCCAGTCTGAGTTGCCATAATCAACTTATTATGCATATCTGCATAAGGATATGTTGTAAATGTTATCTGTATCTGCTTATCAGGATGCTCAGCATTCCATTTTCCAAGCATTTCGGCATAGTGCTGGCAGTGAAGATCTGCGAATGTCCACAATTCAAGCTTTGTTCCGTTAGCAGGTCCTACTGTTGAAATTGCATCAGGTTTAATCTCTGTGCTTTCTGCCTGAGCTGCAGCATCATTTCCAGACGAAGAAGTGCCGGACACTGTCTTTTTTCCACCGCATCCAGTAAATGCAGAAAGCAAAAAAGCGGCAATGCCAAAGACAGCAGCAGCAGTTTTAACTGTCATTTTCATAAAATATCCTCCTAATTTTATGCAATAAACGATAAATTATATCAATAAAAATTGATTTCTATTTATCTTTCTAGATATATTATATATCTAGGATTTTAGAGTTGTCAAACATTTTCTTTGATATATAACAAAAAATATTGATATTTATTGAAAAATAGACCTAAAAAAGCATTAAAAACTAATGTTTATATCAACTTTAATTGAAATTAAATAAAAAAAGCAGAAAAAGGAGTTTATCCTCTTTCTGCCTAATAAAAGCATTTTTAAGTTGTCTTGAAAAATAAAATATCAATAACCGTCACTCATGCTACGGTTAATATCTCTCTGGTACAATTCCTGATAAGCAGGACTCATCTTCTTAAGATTATCCTTTGTAGCCTGTGGGAATGGCAGATAACGCCAGAATATAGCTCTGACTTCTTTTTCAAGTTTCTGTGTACCGTTAGACTCTTTGGTAATCCAAAGAATATAATCATCAATAAAGAACTTCTTAAGATCGCCCTTCAGCTTCTTTGATTCAATGTACTGATAATAGTTACCAGTAAGACCATCAGACATCCAGTCAAAAGAAGCCTTTTCCTTTGCAACCTGCCAGCGCAAATCGCCTACAGCAGTAATACATGCTATCTTCAAATCCTTTGGATACATTGGAATTACGATGCGTCCACGGCTTGAAATGCGGTTGTAACGGTCAAATGGTTCCCAACAGAAGCCTGAATCCCCATAAGATGGAACAAGCAATGTATAAGGAACAATTCTGTTTGGCATATTTTTATGAATACGGACAAAGCAGTTAGGGTCAATAGATTCAATCCAGGCAAGTTCACGCAGAACATTTTCTCTGAATCCTGTACCAGCCGGCATACAATGGAAGAATTCCCTTGTAAACACTGGGAACTGGTTACCCTGTCTACCACAGGTCATTTTTGCCATCTGTCGAACCGTTGTCATTTCGGCAAGAATATCTTCGGAACTTACTGTTGTTGCACTTGTACCGGAAGTAGCTGCAGGATTGTCAGAGAGCTCATGCAAATGATCGATATTCTCACGGGCTTCTTCAAGTTCCTTGAGGTTTGCACAGATTTCTTTATCCAGCTTCTGCAAAGTACGCATTATATTGTTTATCTCTGAAAAAGCCTTTTTCTGAATATCAGAATAAGGACGTGTATGAGGAGGATCCATTCCGTAAATAGGATCGTGTTCACACAAAGAAAGTGCTTTTTCTTTCAAATCAAGCTCAAGATTTGTACGCTGTCCTTCTTTCATTGAAAGAAGGCTGTTTACGCTCTGGATTTTACCAGTATTTTTACCTACCAGTCCTTGAAGTCGCTGCTGTTCAGCACTAGCATTTCCAGGTCCTTTTGTAGGCAATTCATCTGTCTGGCTTGGCTTCATCTTTCCAATTGCAATTTCACGAATCCATTCATCCATGTACAGAATAGGTTCCCCTGTAACGTTGTCAAGAACGGCACGAGAGAAAAAATCTTTCTGTTCAGGGCTGAACAAAGACGGAAGCACTACACCGAAACGCATTGCAAGGCGCTTGCACAATGGCATTTTTAGATTAACAACCTTTACGGCAAGCGAACGCAGGAAGTTCCAGTAAGAAGAAACCATCTGCTGACGGTATACAGGACGGTCTTTAGGGTCTGTACAGTTCAAATATTTTACAAGCAGCTGATGCAGACGCTGGGCTTCTTCCCCTTCACCGCCAAGTGTTGTCTTATAATAAGCAGGATCATTGTAAACTGAGTTCGGTTCATCTTCAAAGTATTTTTCAACAGGAGCAAAGTCCCTTACCGATAAATCAACTTCAGAAACATTTGCATCTCCTATAGGAGCTTTTTTTACAACCCTTGAAGAAGTTCCTGCACCTGCACTAGCAAATGCCATAGAATCATCAGAAGACTCATCATCAAAATTTACAGGAAAGTCATTTTCTTCTGTTTCTTCAACATTATCCAATAAAGAAGCTATTCCTTCGTCAATATCACCCATGCATTTCTCCAGTTAATCCGAATAAAAACAAAATCATTTTATTATAACATGCAAGTTTTATACTATCAAGGCTAGATTTTGGCTTCTTTTAATTTTCCTATAATTCACTAAAATAATAAAAATAGAGATAGATTTATATAAATAAAAATTTTCTTTATTTTGAAAAAAATCCCATAACAAATACTCCAACAATAACAATCGCAATCCCTACAGTTTGCCCCAAATTCACGATTTCCTTAAAAATTAAAATTCCAATAATTACGATCGCACAAGTATTTATAGCCGTAATTATGGGAATTATAATACTTAACTGCATCTTAGATATAACAAATGTATACAATAAAAAACTCAAACCATAAAAGAATATGCCAATCACAGTCTTTATACTAATTATAAAATTAAATATTTTAATACCATAAATAGATGAGTGTCCACCCATCTTTATAAATGTCATTCCTGCAAGTGACAACAGCATATATGTAACACAAAAAGCAATTTCTTTCATATTTTTCAACAAATCCCCAAAATTCAATATACAACAGACAATATCACAGACTTTTCATTAAATAATCATAAATTCAAAAAATACTTTTAAATTTAATCACTCAGCTTCTTTCTTTTTTAGCAAGGAAATTTCTTGAATAAGAAGAATTATCTGTTTTTTTTGTTTTGAAACAATTATTGTCAAAATAAGAGAGATTAAAAGTAGCATAAATAGTATGACACCTACAATAAAATTAGAAGTTGTTTCAAAACCAACAAGGATGGTCAGTTTTCCTATCGATTCAGGAACAGCACCTACAAAAAAAATTAAAAATGCAGATAAAATCCAAAAAAGAGAATACTTTACAGGCAATACCCCTTCCCTTAAAAATTTCAAAACCCCAAAAAGCAATAACATACCAACAATCATTAATAATACTCTTAAATTTGTACTAATCATTTTCTTTTTCCTTTTAAAAGTAAAATAGAAATAATTACATTTATTATATAATATATGTTCTTCCAAGATTGGATTGAAGAAACACCGTGTTCTCGTTCATACATAGAGACAGCAACCTCAGATACTTTAAAATCACTTTTCAAAAGGAATGTTGTTGATATAGGTTCTGGATACTCCGTAGGATAATTAGCTGCAAACTCATTAATTACAGAGTAATCAGCCGCTCTAAATCCAGACGTAGTATCATATATTCTCTTACCTGTTTTTATTTTTATTGCCGCAGAAATCAATTTAATTCCAAATCTTCTAAAAAGTGAAGATTTAAATTTACTTGAAGAGAAATCTATAAATCTAGAACCTATAACCAAATTCGCATATCCATCTTGTATTGGTTTTATTATATGCTTAACATAGTTTATATCATGCTGCCCATCTCCATCCATTTGAATTGCAATATCATAATTATGGTCAAGTGCATATTTATATCCAGTCTGAACAGCTCCACCTATTCCAAGATTTTGAATAAGCGTTACATGATTACAATTATACAAACATAATTCTTTTTCTGTATTATCTTTAGAACCATCATTTATAAAAAGTGCATCATATTTCTGATCATGAGAATCATTGTAATTACAAATAGAATCTACCACTTTTTTAACGTTTTTTTCTTCATTATATGAAGGAATTATCAGAAGAATTTTAGACAAATAATACACTCCTTTCACACAATCTAATATATTATTATCAAATCATCTTTAATTGAAGAGAAGTCATTCTTAAAGTTTTTTTCTTTTTATTCTTTATATAAATCTCAAAATTATCAACATCGGATGGCAATGTAAATCTTAATAAGATTTTATCATCAGAACGAAGTTCATCAAACGGATAATTCACAGATCCCTTTGCAGAATACAAATTTATTTCCGCACCTTCAAGATCTTCTCCTTTGATTTCTATTTTATATGATCCCTTTTGCAAATGCCAATAAGGTCCATAAGAACTTCCATCATAATCTAGATTTCGAATACCATCTTTATCAAATCCATTTGAAACACATATATTCCAATCAAAACTGACAGTCCTAAAAGATTTTTGAATAATAGATATTCGTGAAGAATCATTATTCTTATACACAGAATAATATCTTCCTCCCAAATCTTCCCTAAGAACAGCATTCTCACATTCTAAAGAAAGCGTAGAAGGAATTAAAATGTAATCAATTCTTGAAATATTATACTTTTTTTTACTTTCAGGCTCTCTAAAGTTTACATCATGAACAGAACTATCTTTTACAATAACATCATCTTCTCTAACAACGTATAAATTTTGAATATTGTCAAAATATGTGTCAAAATATGCATTTTCATTAGCAAGCTCTCCAGCAGAAACATAAAGAATATAAGGAGATTCTGATTCCAAGGAGAAGAAGTTATTAAGTGACTGTAATTCATTTATTATATTTTTATCCGCAGAATAGCCATCTTTAATAATTTTTATAGAAATCAAATTACTAACTAATAACAAAAAACAAGAAAGTATCATGAAAATCTTAACAAATAAAGACTTTCCGAACTTTTCTTTTATAAAATGTAAAACAAATACAGCTAATGTAAAACAAAAATTAACTATAATAACATAAGGCCGTAAAACAAATTCATAACCTCTATTTATTGTGGCAAAAAGTTTTTGAGGAATTTTATACCATGCAAGAGAACAAGGAACAGATCCCATTCCCTTAAATACAGATCCTATAAAAATAAGAATTAATAAAAGTAAAAAACTTACAATTACAAAATTATTTTTATCAAAAAGGTTTTTCTGACAAGTTTTCAAAAATACTGCCATACATACTATTAGAACAGGAGCTACGTACCTCAAATGTAGAGCAGGTAAAAGAGAACCCAAGGCTTCCTTTACAGAAATTGTATAGGCAACAGTTGCTGCTATTATCAGAACGGTTAATAAAGAAAATACGAACAAATCTTGAGTTTCTTTAGAAATTCTTTTATAATATATAGCAGGATAAACAATAGGAAAAACATAGACAGCCATAATTACAGCAGATACATAAATAAAGAAAGCATGAATCATATAGAAAAAATTATATATATTATTAATTGTAAAAACTAAATGATTATTATAATAACTAACAATTCCTTGAAAAACAGTCATTTTAAACACAACATGAAAGGCTAAAAATGCAAAAACATAAATACATGTATTAAAAATAGATAACTTTGAAAACTGTGAAAAAAATATTTTCTTATCACGTTTATATAAAAAATTAACAATAGGACTTATGACAACAAATAATACTTCTGAAATAAAAAAAGCAAGAAATATTTCTTTACACAAATAACCTATATAACAGAGAAAAGCCTGAAAAATATAAACCAACCAGTTATTAAACCTTCTACCTAAAAGCCATAGCCATACAAATGATAAACATAAAGGCCAGTAAAGAATCTCAGACATAAAAGACATTGAAGTTGCCATATCCGGCCATAGTAATGTAAGAAAAACAAGAAATAAAGAACTTTTTTTCCCAAGTTTAAGTTCCCTACCTATTCCAAGCATCGGAAAAACAGAAGCTGACATAATCAAACAGTTAAAGAAGCTTATTGCTTTTATTCTTAGAAATACGTTCTGTATAAAAAAAAATGGAATCAAAAGAAAACTATAACCAATCTTTTGAAAATTAAAAGGAATATTACGAAGAGAAATTCCTTCTCCCATAGCTAAGCTTTTAGAAATTCCATAATAAATAAGTTCATCTGGATAACTATGAATCGTTTTTACAAAATCTGCAAGAAAAAAACGCATACATACAGCAATAATAAAAAGAATTGTACATATAAACAATTCATTCTTATAGAATTTATTTTTCATCATACAAATTACCCAAAATAAAGTAATATTTTTAATACCTGTAATTTCATAATACTTATTAAAAATAATTACAGATTTAAATAACTATAATACAAAACACAGACAATTACTAGACCTCAAAGTAAGACATATTTTTAGTACCCAATTTGGAATAAAAATTATTAATATTCCGTTCCATGCAATGAAACTTCGCCCGTGTGCAAAATCCGCTCACTGCCATCAGCAAGGCGGACGGCAAGTCCTGCATCATCCGTAATCCCCAGTGCAACAGCCTCATAGCAGGATTTATCATCGCCAATTAGGGGAGAAACCGTCACAACCTTGCCTGCATGCATAAAACGAGCCTTGTAATCAGTCATATAATCAAGTTTATTATCAAAAATGCTATAGATTTCATGCATAACACGAGCAAGAAGCCTTGCACGTGACACATTCAGCTTACAGTCGGCAGAAACAATGCCTCCAGCTTTATTCTTTAAATCTTGTGGCATAGAATCAGACACCTGAATATTAATGCCAATGCCAACAACAACAGCTTCTATTGTTGCAGTTTCGGGATTAAATACGCCCTCTGTAAGAATGCCACAAACCTTTCTGCCCCGTACATATATATCGTTTACCCACTTTATCTGAGTTTCCACATTATAAAGAGCTTCTATAGCTCGGCATACCCCCACCACTGCGGCTACAGTATAGCGTGCAGGGTCAGTAATACGCTCTTCAGGAGCATAAAGAAAACTAAAATAGATACCAGTCTTTTCAGGAGAATAAAAAAATCTGCCGACACGCCCTTTACCAGCAGTCTGGGCGGAGGCAGCAACAAGCATACGATGCATGTCATGAAGACAATCATAGCCTGCAGTTTGTATGCGTCTCATAAGCTCTGTATTAGTACTGTCAATCACATCATACACAGAGACAAGCTCTTTCCGTAACGAAGGGCTCCGTTCATATTCAGAAAAACACTCATAAAACGAAGCCGCATCAAAAATATCTTTCATATAATACAGACAAACTTAGCGTTTTTTTCCAAGCATTACAAACTCGCTCACGCCAGAACAGTATGCAATGCCACTCCCTGGTTCTGCAAGACACGGCAAAGTGCGGATGGCTTCAAGCACAGCTTCTTTTTTCTCATGCTCCACAACCATGCAGAGCATTTCTTTTTCGGGAACAATATGCATGCCAAAAAACTTGGCATCATCTTCCCTTGCCGTTCCTCTTGCATTAATAACCGTTCCGCCACCAGCACCAGCTTTACGGGCAGCAGCCATTGCATCATCTGCATAGCCTTTGTTAATTATTACCGTTATAAGATCACGTTCCATTTCATTAGCCATATCCACATCTCCTTGCAAAGAACTGTGAGTTACATTTCCAGCTTTCATCATACTGTCCGCATCCATGCAGAACATCATGCCAAAACCGCTACGCTCCTTTAAACATACATCAACCACCGCCTGATATATTGCCTTGTGATTTTGGTCATCCGTAAGGATATACACAATATCCTTCATAGAATCCCCAATGCCAAGAGCCGCAATAAATGCATTAGCACTTATGCCACGCCCCATTGCAACAGTACCGCCAAAACTTCCAGCAGACACAGCCGCATTGGAAATAAGTTCCGCCTTGTTATGAGGAACAATGCTCACTAAAAGTCTGAATCTGCTCATTGACTCTCCTTCTTAGTTTTCATTTTAAATACAAGCCCAAGCATCTGAATTGCAATTAAAGGAGTCATAGCAACAAGAGCAATAACCCCGAATGCATCCGTTGCAGAATTTCCTCCAGCAGCCGCTGCCGCACCAAGCGTAAATGAAAGAATAAAAGTACTAGTCATAGGCCCCGAAGCAACACCACCAGAATCAAACGCAATGCCAACAAACATTGGAGGACAGAATAATGAAAGCACAAGAGCTGCAAGATACCCTGGCACAAGCACATACCACAGGCTAAATCCATACATAATACGCAGCATGCTTAATCCTATAGAAATTGCAACACCAGCAGACAAAGCAAAGAGCATAGCTTTTCGGCGGATAGTACCACCGCTTACCTGTTCAACCTGTTCAGTCAAAACCCATACCGCAGGTTCTGCACAAACAACAACAGCACCAAATACAATTCCAGTAAGAGTAAGTAAGCCAATCCAAATTCCGCCAGCATCACAAGCCCTTTCGCCCAAAACAAGCCCAAGTTTTTGACCAGCTGGCATAAAACCGCCATTCACACCAATCAGAAAGATTACAAGCCCAACATAGCTATAACCAAGACCTTTCAAAACACGGCGGAACTGTACAGGTGGCATTTTCAAAAGAAGAAATTGAAAAGCTGCAAACATAATTACAAGAGGTAAAAGAGCCATGCTAACTTCTTTCATTTCTTCTGGAAGAAGCTCAATAAAAATCTTTAAATTCAACCCCTCAGCAACCGCTTCTACAGTTCCAGTACTTTCTTCAACAGCCCCAGAAGCACCATCCAAAGAAAGTCCTCCCAAACACTTAAGAACAAGGCCATACACACAGACCGCTGCAACAGGACCTACAGAAGCAATGCCAGTCAATCCAAACGAATCCTCAGAACTGTCTGCATGAGAATTTCCGTGCTGACCTTTAGAACGAACCGCAGCAACACCAACTCCCAAAGCCATAATAAAAGGAACCGTCATAGGACCTGTTGTAGCACCGCCAGCATCAAATGCAACACCTTGAAATTCTTTAGGGCACAAAAAAGCAAGAATGAAAACACCTACATAAGCCACAATCAGAACATATTTTAGCTTGAGCGAAAGCATTGTACGTAAAAGTCCCATTACAACAAAAAGACCAATGCCCGCAGCAATCATAAAAATCAAAGCCCACTTATTCACAGAAGAAGCAACGCTTTTTATCTGATCTGCAAGAACCTGAACATCAGGCTCTGCAATAGTAACCATGACACCTATAATAAATGACACTCCAAGCAGCAAAGCTAAATTACGCTTTGCCGTAAGAGCCGCACCGCATCGTTCTCCCACTGGAAGAATGCCCAAATCCACACCAGCAAGAAAAAGAGTCAGTCCAAATATAAGAAGAAATCCGCCTGCAACAAATCGAACAAGAATCCCTGCTCCCAGAGGAACAATTGTAACTCCAAGAACAAGAACTATAATCATTACAGGCAGAACAGAAGAAAGTGTTTCCTTATATTTTTCAAAAAAGTTCACTTATATTCCCTCGTTCAGTCAGTCATAGCTTTACGCTGCCTGATAAGCGTTTCCAGAGAAGTTAAATGTTTTTTAAATTCATCCGCCCGTCCAGTTGAAAGCAGAACATCACAGGCAGAACTTACTTCTGTCAGCTTTATTAAGATATCCTGCTCAAACTTTACGGCATTGATATTTTCCAATGGGGAAAGACCGTTTACTTCATTTACAAGATTAGAAACAACAGCCTTTTCCGCTTCATAAGAATTATTAAGAGATGTAGCTTTTAGAGCAAAATTTCCTATCGAGGACTGAATGTCACCAACCAGTCCCAAATCTTTTATTTTGTTCCTCTTAAAAAACGGACTTAATATCTTTTTAAAAAGCCCATGTTCCTTTGACATATTATCCGCACCCGCTTAGTTCTTGTAACAGTTCCAGCCTTTAGACTCTATGCCTTCAACCCAGCGTTTCGCATAAAGCTTTGCACCTTCAAGATCATGGTCACGGTAATTTCCACATTCAACTTCTGTAGTTGCAGGAACAGGCTTGTCCCAAACAGCAACCTTTTTCAAGACATTTACAAGTTTTTTTGCAATTGTCTCTTCATCATAATCACCCCAGAGTGTAAAGTAAAAACCTGTACGACATCCCATAGGGCTAAAATCTATTACATCTTCAGGAATTTCATCGCGAATATATTCTGCAATAAGATGTTCCAGTGTATGAATTGCACCAGTTGTCATGAATTCCTTGTTAGGCTGGCAAAAGCGGATATCAAACTTAGTAATCATATCACCCTTTTTACCTGTCTTTTTAGCAGCCACGCGAACAAATGGAGCTGTTACTTTTGTGTGGTCAAGATTAAAACTGTCTACATTATATTTTTTTTCAGCCATATCAAACTCCTTGAAACTTCTATAATATTGAATCTACCGTATTTTTCACATTAAAACAATGGCAGCATGCTTTTTACCAAAGCTGCACTCAAGCCTGCAGCTACTTCTTCATTAAAGTTATAGGTATTTTCACCGTTATCATCTGCCATGTCACTCATGCAGCGAATAATTACAAATGGAACCTTGTTAATATAACAAGCCTGTGCAATTGCAGCACCTTCCATTTCAACACAAGCAGGATTACATACAGAACGAATTGTTTCTTTCTGTTCTTTAGAAGATATAAACTGATCTCCACTTGCAATGCGTCCTGCAATAAGAGAATGACCATCAGCTTCTTTGAGTGTTCCAAATGCAGAACGGGCAGCTTTTATCATAGTTTCATCTGCCTTAAAGTCAGAACAATCCATTTGAGGAATAACAGTCGGCTTATAACCAAAACCTGTCGTATCAAAATCATGATACAAGGCATCTTCCGACACAACAAAGTCAAGAACTTTCAGCCCAGAAGCCATTGCACCAGCTATGCCTGTGTTTATAACATGTGTTACACCGAATTTCAGCACAAGCAGCTGTGTACACAGAGCAGCATTAACCTTTCCAATGCCAGATTTCACAATAACAACAGCAGTGTTGTTCAAAGTACCTTCAACAAATACAAGACCACCTGCACAACTTTCCTTTGCACCAGAAAGTTCTTCACGGAGCATTTTCACTTCAATGTCCATTGCTCCAATAATTCCGACCTTTTTGCCAGTTTCTGACATAAAATTACACTCCTTGCGAAAAACCGCAATATTTTCATACAAAATGTATTGACTAGTTTTGTATTCTTAGCTATAGTATATCCAGTAGCAGAGAACATTTTTTCAATGTTTACATTTCTTTTACGGGTCGCTGGTCTCCTCCTTACAGCGGCCCGTCATTTTTTTAAACTTTTGCACCAGATTTAGCTACAGCCCGAGCAAGAGCTTTTACAAACTGCTGCTTTTCTTCATCCTCGCTTTCACGGTACATAATGGCAATATTACCGATAATGCGGACAAGGGTTGCATCGCAGTCCTGTGCAAGCTGTAGGGAAAGAGATTGCTTTTCGTCTTTAAACTCGTTGAATTTTACTTTTATAAGTTCATGCTGTTTAAGCTGCTCTTTTGTCATATCAACCAAAGATTCTGTCACGCCGTTCTGACCGACAATGACAACCGGTTCTAGAGAATGAGCAGCTTTTTCCAATACCTTACGCTGTTTGCTTGTTAATTCCATCATAGTTCAAGATTTTAACAAGAAACATGAATGTTTACAACAAGCATAAGAGCGTAGCTTTTAGCGGCGGTTACGGCGATTGCTCAGAATAATAAGGCGGATTAAGTTTCCTACAGCTGTAAGTGCGGATGCAACATAAGTCATGGCTGCAGCCCACAGCACTTTTCTTGCACCAGAAAGTTCCTCGCTGTCGAGTGTAGATGTCTGCTTCAGGATTTTCAATGCACGATGTGAAGCATCAAATTCCACAGGCAATGTTATTATATAGAAAGCAACTGCTATAGCAAAAAGAATGATGCCCACTTGTGTAACCAGCTGCCACAGTCCAGCAGCAGATTGTGAAGAAGCTCCAAACATGAGACCAAGAATTGCCATGGCAGGACCAAAGCGAGAACCGATGTTTGCAGCAGGAACAAGAGTACTGCGAAGAACAAGAGGAGCATAACCCACCTGATGCTGAATGGCATGCCCTGTTTCATGTGCAGCAACGCCAATTGCAGCAATTGAAGTGCTGGAATAGGTGCTGTCGCTCAGGCTTAGTATTTTAGTAGAAGGATTGTAATTGTCAGTAAGCGAACCCCTTATATGCTGAACCTGAACATCGGTAATGCCGTTGGCACGCAGAAGAAGAGCTGCGGCATCTGCACCAGTAACACCACGTTTGCTCAAAACTTTGTTATACGTTGCAAAACGGTTTTTGACCATGTACTGTGCCACAAGGCTCAGTATTACAGCAGGAAGTACAAAAATAAGATAAGTTGAGTCTATATACATAAAAATCTCCTTAATAAAAAAATGCACTGATTTTGTGACACAATCATAGGTATGTTCGTGTCACAAACATCGGTATGTTTGTGTCGCAAACACAGGAATGTTTGTGTCGCAAACACAGGAATGTTTGTGTCGCAATCATAGGTATGTTTGCATCGCAATCATCGCAGGTTTTTCGTCGCAAATCCAGCAACAAAAAAGCCGTCTGAAATAAAACTCAGACGGCTTTTAATTTACTGCTTTATGACAGATTTAGGCAAATGAAATTTAGTTTACTGGAAATGTTTTTACGCCGACGGCATATAATGTACACACATAATCATCTGGAGTACCCATATAGGAACCACTACTACCGGCACTACTATCAGGATCTCCAAGATAAAAACTTCTTCCATCCCCTCCAGACATTGTAGATGAAGCCAGATATCCTGTAGTAGGACGAACAATTCCAAGTTCAGAAAATCTACTTAATACAATAGAATGCTCCCCCATCGTAGGAAACCTCGCTCCCTTCGACTCTACAATTGCCTTTAATTGCCCATACGTG
Organism: uncultured Treponema sp.; assembly: GCA_947166545.1. Classification (GTDB taxonomy): domain Bacteria; phylum Spirochaetota; class Spirochaetia; order Treponematales; family Treponemataceae; genus Treponema_D. The sequence continues at coordinate 33,847 of CAMVEQ010000004.1, forward strand.
CTGCTCGTTCCACCTATTAAGTAATCATCTCCCGAAAGTTTCATCATTGCCAAAACATCACCTGAACCAATAAAACCGATTACTTGACCAACAACAGAAGCACCAGCAATGCTGTCACCAAGCTCACATGCATAGCCGTTTGAAAGAATAAGGTCTGTAACTCCAGCCTGCCCTGGAGCAAACCCCTGATTCCGCAGGATAAACGACACTACAGTGTCTTCACCGCTCTTTATTGTAGCAGTCTGTTTTCCACTGTATGTATAAGTCTTTCCCGAAGAATATCTTGCTTCAAGCGAAAAAGTCCAGTTTCCTGTATCCAGCTCTATGACACAGCCTTCCATTTCCGTGCAGTCATTCCAGGTTTTCAGGGTTTTCAGCTCTCCGCTACCCAGTGCACCTTTAAGAACAAAAGTTTGCAAATCTGTTTTTTGAGCCGCAGCCCTTGAACCTGCAATAACAACGCGTCCGCTATCAGAAGAACTGCCGCCGCCGGCACCGCCGGCACAGGACAAAATAATAAGAGACATCAGGAAAATAATGCCAAGAAAGAGTTTTTTCATGAACACCTCCTAAGACAATCATCCATAGCAGACAATTATCCTAGTATAATTCTACTATGGCATATACCATCTGTCAAAATTTTTTTTATGGACAAAGCTTTCTATATAAAATACAATTTATAGAATATATGAATGACACAATAAGAATAATAAGCATCGTAATCCTTATGGGGCTTGCCTTTTTCTGCCTGCAGGTCGGAGTGTTTTTACTGTCCGGGCATAAACTGAAGGACAACAGCCGAAGGACACTCGTTTTAATACAAATTACTACAGGCATTCTGCTTATTTTTGATGCTTGCGCATACATCTTTAGAGGAAATACAAATCAACTCAGCTACTATATGGTCCGCATAAGCAACTTTATGGTTTTTGCATTTAATTACATTGCAACTTTCCTCTTCTGTTTTTATTCCGTTGAATTCATTAAGTCGGATTTCTTAACATTCAAAATTCTTCACTCACCACGTTCAGCCGTTAAAAACGGAATTCCTCCTCATCTTTTTGTTGTTTACTACATTTGCCTTGTTGGAGTTGCACTCACTTTAATAACCCAGGACACAAAGCTTTTTTATTATTTTGATGAATTAAATTTTTACCATAGAAGTGCTCTATATCCTTTGAGTGTTGTTTTAGGACTTACGCCAGGTCTTATTACAATAGTAATGATTTTACAATCTAAAAAAGCTTTAGCAAAAAATATCTTCATCTCTCTTCTTATTTATTCGATATTTCCTATTATTGGAATAGTACTGGCATTGTTCTTTTATGGAATTTCTTGGATAGATATTGGCTACGGAATCGGAGCATTGCATCTTTTTTATTCTTCAATAAAACTTATGGAGATTGAATTTTATTCAGATAAAAAAGACGGCCCGCGCCTAAGTCCAAACTACAAGCAGACAGTAGTAACCATTCCAGAAATGAAAAAGAGAATAGCCCGAAGCCATTTGTGGCAGATTATCTGTGCCGTTTCTGGCGGACTGATTGCGGTTCTCATCATTATTTCCATTACAGGAATAAACATCCCAGAAAGAAAACTTGTCATAGACACACCTTATTTTGAAAACGACAACTCAAAGGCTGTCTGCGTAACTTTTTTGCGTGACACTGAAAAAGTATGGAACGACAACGATGACTTCACCAGAGTGGGAGCGCAGTATAACGGAGTAATTTATAACAACATGAAGGCCACAGTCATCACAGACTGGAAAATCACCATAGATGTTTGTGAAGACTGTGCCATTGATCCTGGACCATGGAACGGAACCTTTTCAATTTCGCAAATTGGAAAAGTTCCAGCCCCACAAAATGTAATGAACGTCAGAAAACCAAAAGATAACGATGAGGAAAATATTCACGGCACAGATTTTTATCAGGTTACTCCTCTAAAAACACTGGGCTTTGGGTGCATCATGTACTCCCCAGCATCGTTCTCGCCACTAGACTCAAAAATTGTTTTCACTTATGAAAGCGTTCTAAAACCATTGTCATATATTATGTTTGACATTGTTTTCATTTTGCTTTCAATTCTTTTTATTGTTTCCCTCACAATCTCATTCACGGAAGGAAAAATTATCCGTATTGAAGAAGAAAACAGAAAACTTGAAGACACTGTAAAAGAACGAACAAAAGAACTTGAAGAAGAAAAGAACCGTTCAGAAGAATTGCTTTTGAACATTCTTCCAGAAGAAATAGCAAAACGCCTTGCAATGAATAAAAACGCAAAAATCGCTGACAAGATAGAAAACGCATCCGTACTTTTTGCAGATATCGTCGGCTTTACAAAAATAACAAGCACGCTTAACGCAGACACAATTGTAGGTGCGCTAAACTCGCTTTACTCACGCATTGATGAACGTGCAAAACGCGAAGGCATTGAAAAAATTAAGACCATCGGAGACTCGTACATGGCAGCTTCCGGTCTTTTTGGAAATGAATCAGCGCAAAAAAATGCCCTTTCAATAGTCAAGTTTGCAAGGGGAATGTTAAAAGACATTGAAGATTTTAACGCAACAAGCAATGTAAAACTCTTTATGCGAATAGGAATAAACAGCGGAAGTCTTATTGCAGGTGTTATTGGAAAAACAAAATTTGTTTACGACATTTGGGGCGACACTGTTAATGTTGCAAGCCGCATGGAAAGTTCAGGGCAAACCTCCAAAATCCATGTTTCAGAATCTACAATGACACTCATAAAAGATGCCGTCAATCATTCTGAGCCTGTCGAAATGGAAATCAAAGGCAAGGGTGTCATGAAAACTTACTTTTTGTAATGGCTTTAATTTATTGCCTTATTAAGCATTGAACATAAAAAAAAGCCTTATTCACGATGAGTAAACAAGGCTTTTTTTTACCATTTATTTTTACTCTTTATTTCTCCATTCACGCGGAGACATTCCCGTTACCTTCTTAAAAATAAAACTAAAATAATGCGGATCATTAAAGCCCACCTCATACGCAATATCTGCACTCTTCATGTCCGAGTTTTTCAAAAGCTTTTTTGCCTGTTCCACACGGATGCTCGTAAGATATTCAATAAACGTTACACCACAGTCCTGTGAAAAAATAGTACTGAAATGATTAGGACTAAAATGCACGGCTTCCGCCGTAGTCCTTAAACAAATATCAGGGTTTGCATAATTGGTTTCAATATATTTTTTTGCCCTAAGAATAATGTCAGCATAGCGTCCCTGCACACGCGAGTTCCTGAATGTAATAAGCATTGTAAGAACTCTTTTAATTTCCGTAATGAACACATCTTGATTTTGAACTGCATTATCAACAAAAGAGTGGGAAAGAATTTCAGGCATTACAACCTTAACGTCTCCGCCCAAATCTTCTATAACTTTAGAAACAGCCATAATAACATCAACAAGAAGATACGAAGCAATAATAGAAAAATGCTCTGTGTTTTCACCAAGAAGCGCAATGTATTCAGTTATTATCTGGTCAATTTCACTTTCATCCGCATAGTTCAAACGGTCTACAAGAGGGTCATTTTCCTGTAATACAATTGGAGAGTCCTCTTTTTTCGAAATGTCATTCGCACTGATAACCTTGTTTTTATCGACAAAGTTAGTCTGCTTTAAAATTTCAGAAGCTTCCCTAAACGATTTTGTAATGTTTGCAGTATGCTCAACAACAGAGCCAATAGCCGTTACAAGAGTTGTACCGTCAGCCTTGGAAACTTCATGCTTCAATGAATCTGCAATGGCAAAGGCATCTTCCTCGCAAGTCTCTTTTTCATTGCCCTTTATTATAGAAACAAAAGTGTTTGGAGAAATAAAAAATCCAATCATGTCATTGCGTCCATTTGCAAACGACATGATATAAGATTTTGAAGCTATCAAAAGATTAACGTCATCATCCTTAGGATGAATTTCACTCATGCTTACAATATAGTAATGGGAAATAAGATTAATATTAAAATCAGACGCCTTCTGAATTGCAGTGCTGGAATCAAGCACACCAAGCACAAGATCGCTGAGCATTTTTTCTCGGGCAAGAACATTACTAGATTCCAAATCCCGCTTTAATCGGCTTATGTCAGAAAATTCCTGCTTCTGTTTATCAAGAGAGGCAGCAATTTTTTCAAGACAGCTGGTTACATCTTCCAGAGTAAACGGCTTTAAAAGATATTCCTCTACACCAATAGAGATTGCCTGTTTTGCATAGTCAAATTCATCATGTCCAGAAAGAATGATTATTCTTATCCACGGTTGAAGTTTTTTAACATTCTTTGCAAGTTCCAGCCCATCCATAAACGGCATGCGGATATCAGTAATCAAAATATCAGGTTTAATATCCTGTATCATAGAAAGGGCAATTTCACCATCTCCCGCCTCACCTGCAAAAGTAAATGCAGAATGCTCCCAGTCAATTTTACTGCGAAGCCCCTCCCTAACTATCATCTCGTCATCAACAATAAAAACGCTATACACTTTGTACCTCTGAAACGGTAACATTTACAGGAATGGTAAACGAAATTCTTGTTCCCTTTCCATATTCACTGTCTATAAACAAAGAAACCTTCTTATCATAATACAGTTCAAGCCTTTTGTGAACATTATAAAGACCATAAACCGAAGTTAAATCTTCCGTATCTGTCTTATGTCGCAAAGCACGCCATACTTCCGAAAGGCGTTCCGGAGTAAAACCAATGCCATCATCACTTACAGAAAAATAAATGCCACCGTCTTTTTGTCCAAAGGCATCTGTCCTGCGAGCCTGAACAACAATCTTTCCTCTTCCGCGTTTGTTCTTTATGCCATGATAAATTGCATTTTCTACAAGCGGTTGCAGGATAAGCTTTAGCATAGGAGTAGAACCAATTCCTTCATCTGCATCTATATCATACGAAAGAATGTTTGCATAGCGGATTTTCTGAATTGTAAGATAGCTTTTTACGTGTTCAAGCTCCTGGTCCACAGTAATCCAGTCATGTCCTTTGCTCAAAGAAATTCTAAAGAACTGAGAGAAAGCTTTTGTTACTTCTATAACCTCTTCCGTCTCTTCTGCTTCAGCAAGCCAAATTATAGTATCAAACGTATTGTACAAAAAGTGAGGGGTAATCTGAGCCTGCAAAGTACGCATTTCTGCCTTCTGCAAATTCTTCTGCTCTTTTATGTTTTCATTAAGAAGTTCCTGAATGCGTACAGCCATAACGTTTAAGTTTGCAGCAAGATGATCCAGCTCCAAAACATTAGGACGTTCAACACGGGCAGAAAGTTCACCGTTTGCAATTTTAGAAGAATGCATTTCCATGTTGCTGATAGGTTTTCGGATTATGCGGTACAAAGCTGTAGAAGCATACACGGCAATAATCAAAGCTAAAAGTGATACTATAATCTGAATGATTGAAAGATACATCGAAGCCCGATGTATCTGCGTATTTACACGCGATGCACTCTCAATTTCAGACATGATAAATTTCTGCAGCGTATCATCAAGAAGAGAAGATACAATTCGGATCTGTTCCATTACATTCTGATTGTCAGCAACAGATGCATTATTTGTAATCTGCGTTTCAAGCAAGCTTACATACTTTTCAAGAGTTTTTTCTGTACGTGCAGCAACACTCAAAAGCTCTTTTGTTGCTCCGCTCTTTGCAGAAGTTCTCTGCATTTCGGCAATGCCAACACGCACCTCACGCAGCATGGAATACTGACTGCCTTCATTAAACGGAATCAACCCTGCAACAATGTCCCATATCTCATCTTGAATCTCAACTTTTGCAATATATCGCAATTGATTTGCCAGGCTTGCATTTGCAATAATCCTGTCATATCGTGAGGTATGAAGCCTGAATGTTATTATGGAATAGATTGCAGGAATCATCATAAAGCAGATTATGACAATAAACGATGACCAGAGGCTTATGCGGATGCTTGTAGATTTTCTTTTCATAGTAAATCAGTATCCTCTAGGAGCAATGTCGGAAAGATTTTCAAATTCAGAAAACACTCGTTCTGCAACATGTGTGCAACGAGGAATTTTCTCTCCGGCAGCAACTTTTTTTACAAGAGCCATAACTTGCATTCCAATATCAGGATTGCACTCCACAACACAGTTAATTTCGCCAGCAATAAGTTTATCAATTGCTTCCTGCTGAGCGTCAAATGTAACAACTGTTATGTCACCACCAGTCTTAATGCCGTATTCTGTAAGCACATCAAGAAATCCAAGTGTCATTCCGTCATTTGCAGAAAGAATTACATCAACTTTTTCATTATTAATGACAAGGCATTTATTATTTTCTTCAAGAATAGTCCTTGCAATTTCTTTACCACGCGAACGCATAAAGTCACCGCTTTCGCTATATATAATAGAAAACTTTTTATCTAAATCTATAATCTCATGAAAACCTTTCATTCTGTCGTCAGAAGCAGAAGAACCGTCTGTACCGCGAATTTCAAGAATTTGTACAAGCCGTTCCACTCCTGCATACTTTTTCTGCAAGAACTTTGCTGCATTACGGCCTTCTTCGGCACTGTCAGTTCCTATGTATCCTGCATAAAGAGATTCATCTTCCGTAACAATTTTTCTGTCACAGATAATCACTGGAATGCCGGCATCCTTTGCATCTTTGAGCACCAAGTCCCATCCATCCTGAACAATAGGAACAAAAACTATTACATCTACCTGATACATTATAAAGGAACGAATTGCCTTTATTTGATTTTCCTGCTTTTGCTCGGCATTAGAAAACAACAGCTGAATGCCTTCTTTATCCGCAGCCGCCTGCATCGATTTTGAATTAAAAATGCGCCATGCACTTTCCGCTCCAATCTGAGAAAATCCAACAATAATTTTATCATGAGCAGAATCAGGCTCAATATGTTCCTGTGGTACAGGTTTTGTACAGCCTGACACCAAAAACAAACACACTACAATAATTAAAATATTTTTACACATGATTTAAGTATAGCCTATAATGGCAAACTCGGAAAGGGAGGAAAAGTTTATCTTTTAGAAGTTCTGTTCTACGAAATCTACAGTTTCTTTGTTAGTATCCATGATTCTTTTGTTCAACTTCATTTCATCTATCGAAAACCATCTATATTTATTAGCATTAAATTTAAAGGCTTTCTTTTCAGTATTTCCGTTGAATGAAACTTCGGTAAAAGTGTGGTGATATGTCTTTATCAATCCTGCTGAGACAGAGTATTTAGTTACGTCAGTTTCTTTTTCTCTTATGATTTCGAGTGGTTCAAAACCGATATCATAGGTTATGAAATCAAAAAGGGCTTCTTTCGTATCAGCCTTTGTATAAGGGAAAAGCCATGTTTTCCAACGCCTGTCAAATTTAAGGAGAAAACACCCTCTGTTTTTAAATACGGCAAGAATAAATTTATGATCATTATTGCATGAGCAGATTTCACGGAAAAGAGTTTCTATTGAGTAATGAGTTTCTATCAGGGTGTATAAAAACAATACTACATAAAGCAGACCTATTAATCCTACAGTAATTTTTACCAACAGTTTAGAATTTATCAAATCAGAAAAAGCAAGTGCTATCGTGACAGCATATCCGATAAGGCAAAAAAAAGCTTCTACAATGTCTTTGTTTGTTCTGATATATTTACTTCTGCTTTTTAGTAGTTTTAGAAGTTTTTCCCTGTCAATTTCCATGCTATACAGCATACCATGCAGTGTACGTGCAGTCAACGTAGCCACATAGCATAATCTAAAGCATTCAAAGTTATTCTGTAATTATAAAATAGTAAAGATTCTTTTGCAAAAACTAAAATTTGTATGAAAAATCGTGTTTTCTCTAAGATTATTCATGAACAGAGTGTTTAAGATACAAACAAGAAATATTTAGCATTATTATTAAATAAGCAAAATATATCGGTATTCCAAATATTCCACAAACAAATGTTTCTAAAGAATTTCCTCCAAAAACAGCATGCCAAAATCCAAATGGAATTACAGAGAAATCAATAGTTCCTAGAGCATCAAAAAAACTCAGTAAAAAAATAGAGTTTAGCAATAATACATACAGATTCATCAATAATTGTTTTTTATAGAAAAAAATACTTATAAAATATAATAGTATACAGTTAAGTATAAAAATTCCCAGTAGTATACTCAAGATGATTGCAACACTTAAAGAGAGAATATGAGAAATTGAAAATAATGTAAATAATTCCAAAAGAGGTATAGCTACTAGATATAAAATTATTTTCATAAACATAGAGACTTCCTTTCTTATTAGGGTACCACTATACGAGCCTTTTATTAATAATATTCACCTCAATTTGCTGAGAATTTTCTTTTAATCATTGTATTTATGAAAATACTAATCATAATGACAATTAAAAGAGAAATAGATAAGAACCATTCTAAAGGAGAAAGTATTTGTTTTTTAGTTTTAGTTTCTACAGCGGAGTACCATACTTCTGTAGAAGGAATTTCAGGATTATCAAATATGCTGTCTAAATAAGAAAAACTGGTGTTTTTCTCAGTTCCTTGAAGTGTACCTATATCAAGTATATGAATACCAGGCTGGGATCTATATGGTTCTAATATTTCATGAATGATTATATACCAAGTAGAATCAAAGATGTTTTTTTCAAAAGCACAAATAATTCTATTATTAGCAGCAAGTTCATTAAAAATTATGAAAATTTCAAATTGATAATCACTCTCCTTAATTTCAGGGAAGTCATTAAAAATGCCTCTTTGTTGTTTGATAAATGACAAAGTGCTTTCTGAAATCATGTTATGGTTTTCATCTGTAAACTTTTCACATTTTATATGATTGATTTCCTTATAATCATACGAAAAACATTGAATTAAAAGAATAAGTACAAACATTACTGACATAAGATTTCTTTTCATCGTTGGTATTCCTCCTCTATAACTGTAACAAATAATATCCTGTAAAAAATTATCTAATGAAATCTATCCAGAATCTTCTTCATTAAATCTATTAATTCCATTGACTCCATGCAAAATCATCAGCTCGTAATACTACATATATGCCTATGCTGTTAGAAAAAAAACTATTCTGTTGTATTCTGTCATAAACTCTATCATATTTTTTCTGCTTTATAAGTTCGTAAGTTTCCTTGTCAATTAGAGGGAGTTCCTCAAAAAATTTTAATACTTTCTTATGATTTTTTAGTAATGAAGATATAGATTGATCTCCTAAAATTTCTTCAAAAACATCACTTCCTCCATAAGATAAATTAAATCCGTGATCCCTATCAAAAAGAAAATATAAACCGCTAAAATCTCCAATACGGATCAACTTCCCGTATATTTGCCCGTCGACTTTTCTTGCATTATGAAGAATCAGTTTGGTATCATCATTAAAAATCAGTCTAATGTCATATCGTTTTCTAGCAATCCAGTCCGTACACTCCCTAAACTCTACAACTTCTTTTATTTCATCGTTTTTAATAAGTTCATTCTTAATATCCAATGCAATTTTATTTTCTTTGAACGTAACAAAAAAAATATAAATAAAAAAGGAAAGAAAAGGAATGGTTAATAGAATAAAAGTTTTTATGATTGTAAAAAAACATTTAGTTTTCATGGTTACCTAATATATTCCTTAATTTAAGATTTTTATCTAAATATATGTCTTTTTAGTGAAGTAGTATACCTTAATTTTTCGCTCTTTTCTACAACACACCCTCTATATTCTTCATGTATCGGAGCTGAAGACAAATGAAACATGGCAGACAAAACAAAAATTTTCCATATCATTTATTTTTTAAAAATCTTATAATAACTTTTATTTGTACAATTACAACTATACAAAGTACAAATAAACAATAAACAAAATCTAATAGTGTTCGTTTACAAACCTGTGAAATTAATTCTTTTAATAAAAAAAATAATAAATAAAAAACTGGTAAATCAAAAATACACCAAATAGCAAATAATATTTTTTTCATATTGTTTTTCCTTCCGTAATTAGATTATAGGAATTTTCATTAATCTGAATAAGTTTATTTTTTATTATTTTTTACATAGCAAAAATAAAATGCATAAAATAATATTTATCAAAAAAACTATTTTATAAACACCAACAACTTTTAAGAAAACAATTAATCCCTGAGTATTATTAGTTCCCTCAATATTCCTTTTTATTATTTTTACAGGAATACAAATTGGCATAAAGAATAATATTTTATCTAGTGGTCGAATTATATTTCTAAATATTAAAATGCAACAAATTCCCCAAATTTGCAAAAAGAAGGTAAATACTAAAATAATAATATTTGAAATAAAAAATAGGCTTCCCATGTTAACTACACTAACTCTCGCTTATAGTATTTAATTTATTTTTTATTCATACATAAAATCAATAAAATGAAAGAAATAGTTAAGAAAAATCATAAATTCTAAAAACACTAATCCTCCTCCTCTTGATATTTGCAATGAATTATATTTGTTTTCTTTTTTCATTTCTAAAATTTCAAGCAAAAATCCTGGCACTCCTACTATAAACAAAGGAATACTTATTATCTGTATTTTTGTATAAAACAAACAAAAAATTAAAACGCCTTCGATTATGAAAAATATCAAGCTCATTTTTATTCCTCATTTTTTATATAAATTTCTTCTAAATTGCTTTGAAGCTTCACTGTAACTTATTGTAAAGTTCTCCAGCAGAACCTCTGGCATTTTACGATACACCCTGTTGTTTAATTCTTCATCTTTATTGTAAAAGACATTTTCCTTGTCATACAGCATAATATAGGTTTTTCGTTCACCACTTGGGAACCCTAAATTTATATCAATTGTAATTCCGCCAATAACCTTTTCATTATAATTTTTATTATCAGGTACATCATACACAGGAGATGTCGCAAGCATGAGAAGAATAAAATGTATTTGTCTTGCTCCTGTTATTTTTATCGTGTAATTCGCATTCTCACGCAAATACGAATCTATCCCATAATTTTCAATTTCTTTCTTCCATATGGCAGCAAAATCATGATTCTCTTTAATTGGATGAATGATATAAATATCTATCGAATCAATGTAACTTGACTTGGGAATATCAATAAAAGGTCGTATCAGCTCATCCCAATCTTTTGGCCTCAGTGCTAAATCGACTGCATCCCAAGGATCTATTTTTGAATTTGATTGCATTCTTAATTCTTCTCTGATTGTCCAATACCAATCGTAAGGGATTACGGATTCGGCATAAAAACTTAAACCTGTTACTATCAGTAATACAGCAGAAGCTACAATTATTAATATAAAACGAGGTTTACTCATATCACCATCTCCATTGGAAGTTTATAAAATCTGTAACAGAATTTTCATTATACATTACTGCACTGTCTGCAAATATTCTATGATTGTTTCAATATTCTCTATTCGCTGTTCTATATTGTTGCCAGGAATACCATCATAGGAACTGGTAAACAAAAGTAATACCCAGTAAGTTTTAGCTAGATTTTCCGACAGACGCGTAGTATTAGTATTTCAGTCTAAATACTGCCGTAGGAGATTTTGGACTTCCTTCCCTGAATATTTTTCCATCTTTAATAAGAGGATTGATTATTTCTTCAAGGAATCGACTTCTGCTTTTATATGAAGTTACAGCCTGTAATTCTTTTGTAGATTTTGGGCTTTCCTTTAACAGCTCAATTATTTTTTCACTATCGGACTTTTCTACAAAGGTCTCTTCTACCTGATACAATTTATCAAAGAGTCTTAAATCAAGGAAGCCAGGATAAATCATGACACACGGCTGCTTTTCTTCTGATGAATCTTTATAACTTTCAATCATCGTCTGAAAACCAGTTCCACCTCGCTCCATCAGATTTGCAACATCAAGGCAAGCTGCTATTATTGTATTTCTTCGTATTGAAGGAATTGCTCCCTGTGGATATTCATTATAATCCTTTGGTAAAAGCCATGAACCAGGAGAAACAATGTCTATCCTGTCAGAATAGATATCAACATCAATCTGAGTTCCATAAATTGAATAGTCACGATGAGCAATAGCATTTACCATAGCTTCACGGATTGCTTCTTTTGGATATGAACGGATTTCTTCCCTGCCACCATCGGAAGTCTTTTTCCAGCCTGTTTTGGTATTCCGCTCAATAAACTGTAGTGCACGTCTTAACCCCTTTGATAAAGGGCCTTTTATTTTTTCGCTATCAAGAACAGTACCTGTTTTATCCTTTCCACGCCACAAGCGACAACATATTAGAGAATCATCTCCTGAATAATCATCCTTGAACATTATTAAGCCAGATTTTGCATAACTGTCTTTTGAGAGAATCTCTTCATTTTGAAGTTCTTTTACAGTTGGAGCAGATTTATCACTTCTGAATTCCTTGCATAAATCAATGAAATCAGACCAATCCTCTTCTGAATAAATGATATCCGTTGTTTCATTATCAACACCGAATTTTCGTTTTGAAAGAGTAATGATATCCTCTGGAGTTACAGGAGTAGAATTTCCATCACCACGAATATAAACATTTTCATTAAAATCACCTTCTCTGTATCTGACAATGGAATCAGCAGAAAAGACTTTGACGGCAAGAACAAATTTTTCAGCATTATCATCAACGCTTCTCATTCCAAATGTTATTTTTGCATGAGGAAAAATGTGACGGTCATTTATCAATGAAATAAGATTTTTTGTTTTGTCTATTTCTTCTATCGAAAGACCAAAAGCATCCCGATTATCAGACACTCCAACAAAGATATATCCACCTTCGCCATTTGCATAAGCAACAATTGTCTTTGCCCATTTTAATGGCTCATTTGGATTCAATATTGCCTTAAATTCATACTTTGAGTCTTCTGTTAAGATTTCTGAATATAGCTCGTTAATTTTCATAGTCCAGCGTCTCTTTTTGCATTATAGCAACATTGCCGAACATTGCCAATACATTGCCCGACATTACTGAAACATTACCTTAACATTGCCACAACTTTTAATCATTGAATCAAATTTAGCAGATAGTCATAATCAATGCTGTCTCCAAATATAATTGTTTCTGGATCTGAATAATACCCCCTACCTTTTAGCACTCCTTTGAAAATCATTAATGAATACTTTTCATCAGGTGTCCAGTCTAGAATCAGCCTTTTATCAAATAACTGTATAAATTTCTTTTCACTTTTTATTCCAAAATAATTTTCTATAGTACCTTCCTTAGGGGCACTGTTTCCATCTAACTTATAACAATTATCAAATGTTTCTTGTATGGCTTTTACTAGAGATTCTTTTTCACAAGGAAGCTCTAATTCAATAACTGGTGGTATACCCACAGTTCCATCCCATCCAGGAGCGATTAATCGACCTATTGGATTAAGAAATAAGCGTTTTGATTTTTCAAAATGAAGGTAAATAGCTTTATACATAGACTTATAATAATCACATTCCATAAAAATATCTACCAAATTAATCTATCCATCGATATGCCATTGGGGGTAATTAACCATGCAGAACCTTACGTTTCACATCGTCGAGAACGTACGTTCTTGACGAGCGAAACCGTACGTTCTCGAGGTGTAAAACCATACGGTTTTGCCAGTAAGAAACGCCCGTTCTCATTCATCAAAACCTAGCGTTTTCTATGAACGAAAACGTACATTTTTACTAACCCAGAACAGAAGTGCCCATTTCCCTGCTGTATTCGTCAGCAATATAATCAGGACCATTACACCAAAATGCAGTCTTTTCATCAAAAAGCATTTTTGCAGTCTTTGATTTTATAAAACTATCAAATGCAGTTACTAGAGAAGTTTTTTCTCGTTCCGCGATAGTCTTACATGCCATAGCCGCAAGAAGCTCCATACTATATTCATATTTACTTAATGGCATGTTAATCCTCCAGATGTTCAGTATTATAATCCCTAAAACATAAATTCAATAAGGAGTTTTCTGTTCTAAAACATATTTGATCAGAAAGTTTATTTGGAAGCAAAAAATTTATAGCAGTCTCATCAGCTTGATGCGACCCAATTTCCCCATAAAAACCATTTATATAAGCAGTAATTACTTGATTTGTAGAGTCATTCGCAATTTTTCCTGCAATTATGTCGTAATCTTGCCATTTTCCAAGTTCTTCTTTTAGCATACCAGCCTTTCTATGTGCAACGACACAATGAAGCCAATCTTTATCGGCAGACTCAAATTCATAACAGTTGAGATTTACATTTGCTTTATATTCAAATGTAGATATATATCCAGTATCTGCTTTCACATTTTCAATATGGTTTTTTAAAGCTTTACCTATTGCAGTTCTTAAAAATCGACAAGCCTGATTGTAGTCAGATGTAATATAAAACCCCTTACCAAAATCTTTACCCGAAGCACAAAGAGACAAATCTATTTTTTCTACAACCGTATAACTTGCATGATATAATTTTATTCCATCTTTCAAAATCATATTTTTACTCCATTATTTTTCAGATACAATTCTATATCTGCAAGATTTGCCTCATCTCCTTGAATATGGAAAAAATCATAACAGGTTTCAATGTAATCATAAATCTTATATTTATTAAAAATGTCACTACATTTTTCCTCATCAATATTCCATCTATCTTGAGCAAGACGAAATAAGCGTATCTGAATTAGGAATAAATCATCAGCTTTATTTTTTCCAACATAATCGCCCATAACATTACTCCTCAATTTAACCATTTTCCTAATGCTCTTCAAGTATAGCCTATAATAAAAAAGCCGGAAAGAGGGAATACTCTTTCCGGAAGAGGAAAACAAACGAACGGACTTATAAGTTTTATTTCTTAGACTTATTCTTTGCCATTATGATAACACTCTGAAGAACAATGAAGAAGCAGAGAATAACTGAAAGAACAATCTTATTCCACCATGAAGACAAAGTACCTTGGCAGCGAATTAAGGTTTCAATGGTTGCTTTTATCAGAACACCGAATATTGTACCAATAACAGAACCAACACCACCCGTCAACATCGTACCACCAATAACAGCAGAAGAAATGGCTTCCATTTCAAAGCCACGAGCCTGCTCAACAAAGCCCGATGTAGTATTCAAACAGAATACAAAACCTGCAAGCGAAGCAAGAAAGCCTTCTACCATGTAAGCAATAAACTTTGTCTTTTTAACGTTAATACCCATGAGCAATGCAGACTGCTCGTTACCACCAATTGCGTAAAGATTGCGGCCAAAACGTGTGTATTTAAGAACATAGAAAATAATAGCAACAGTAATCAGTGCAATAATTACACTCGGATGAATAAACGGAGCAATAAGCACTCCCTTACGGTTATGATAACCTAAGAACGCAGGCAAGTACATATCTTTTCCTGCAAATTCAAGGAAGCCTTTATTTACAGTTATTGCAATCTGTTCAGAGCTGATGATTGCAGTAAGACCACGACATCCGAAAAGTCCGGCAAGAGTAATAATGAACGGCTGCAATTCCATGTAAGAAATGAGCCACCCCTGAAATGCACCAAATACAACACCAAACAAAAGGACTATTCCAATAGATACAAATGCATTAAAGCCCATTCTTTCCATTGAGTATGACAAAATCATACATACAAGACCAATGACAGAACCAACGGAAATATCAATGCCACCAGTAATCATGACCATGGTCATGCCAGATGCCGCAATAAGAAGACCAGCATTGTCTATGAACATATTCAGGAAAATCTGAGTACGTCCAAAGCCTGCATCATGGTAAATGATGATTCCCAAAACATACATCAATATGAACAGACATACTGTTACAAACAGCAGGAAGTTACTGCTGTCAAGCTTTTTTCTTTTATTTGCAAGAGTTAATAATGGATTGCTCATTTTGCTTCTCCTATAGTTTTAGCACTCTGCTTGCGCAGTTTCATTTCTGCCCGCCATTTCTTAAAGACTGGTGACTGCAACAGAACAATAAGAATAACAACTACAGCTTTATAAACTGGAAGCTGGTCAGCAGAAACACCCACCGCATACAAACTGGTTGTAAGACACTGGATTGTAATTGCACCAATAATTGAACCAGCCAAGTTAAACTTACCGCCACCAAGACTGTTTCCACCTAAGGCAACCGCAAGAATGGCATCCATTTCAAGGTTCAAACCAATGTTGTTTGCATCACTTGAATAGATACGGCTCGAAGCAATCAAACCTGCAACACCAGAACTAAGTCCACAGAACAAATAGCAGAAGAACATTACCAACACAGAGTTAATTCCTACAAGACGTCCAGCTTTAGGGTTAATACCTACAGTCTGAATATATGTAGAAAATGCAGTTTTCTTAAGGAACAGCTGTGTAAGGATTACAAACAAAATTGCAATGAAAATTGGTGTAGGAACTACAACTTTAGGCAAGAATCCACCAATCCATTTGAACGATTCCATACGTACATACAGAATAACACCTGTTGCATTTTCTGTAGAACTGATAAGCTGAGCAATACCACGTCCTGCAGTATACAAAATCAATGTTGCAACCATTGGCTGAATGTTAAAGCGTGCAACAAGCAATCCGTTAAATGCACCACAAGCCAAAGCACCCAAGATACCGAAGAAAATTGCAAGAGGCATAGCCATTGCATATCCGTCATAACTGCTACCAAGCAGACGTACAATAATGGCACCAGAAACGGCCATTACAGCACCGACGGAAATATCAGTACCTCGTGAAGAAGCAACAACAAGCGTCATGCCTACAGCAAGAATAATAAGTTCACTTGAACGGTTTAATACATCAATGATGAATCCGTAAAGAACACCATTGTTAATAGAAATCTTAAAGAAATCAGGCGTAATTATGACGTTGATAATCAACATCAAAATCAAAGCCATTATAGGGAAAAGCAGTTGACTTTTCTTTATACCCCTTGCTACAGAGGTTAAATCCATGTTTTTACCTGCCATTATTGATTACCTCCTGCAATTGCTTTCATAACATCTTCCTGTGTAAGACCGTCATTTTTCAATTCACCGACCTTTGCACCGTCACGGAGAACACAAAGCTTGTTTACAGTACGAAGCATCTCTTCAATTTCGGAGCTTATGAACACAACTGTCATTCCTTCTTCTGCCAGCTTAATTACCAGCTTCTGAATTTCAGTCTTTGTTCCAACATCAATACCGCGTGTAGGTTCATCAAGGATAAGGAACTCTGGATGAGTTACAAGCCATCTACCAATAATAACTTTCTGCTGGTTACCACCTGAAAGCTGCTTTATAAGAGTTTCAGACGAAGGTGTCTTTATGCTGAGGGCTTTAATATATTTATTTGTAAGCTCCAACTGTTTTGCCATAGGCAAAAGTTTAAATACTCCAGTCTTTGCCTGCAAAGCAATCATCATGTTTTCGCGGATAGTTAAATCTGCAATAATGCTTTCTGCTTTACGATCTTCTGGCAGATATGCCATGCCGCGTTTAATAGAATCTATAGGAGCTTTTGCCTTAAGTTCTTTACCATTAAAGAACAGCTGACCGCTATCAGGTTTGTCTGCACCGTAAATGGTACGTACCATTTCAGAACGACCAGAGCCCAAAAGGCCTGTCAGTCCAACAACCTCACCTTTCTTTATAGTTACGTCAAATGGCTTGATTGTACCATCATGGGTCAAAGCAACTGCTTTTATTATTTCAGGAACATCGTCTTTATCGCTGATTTTATTGGTGTTATGCAAGGAATCAAGTTCCTTTACTTCATGTCCAAGCATTGCCTGTACCAACTTAAGGCGAGGCAACTCACTTACAGTATGCTGGCCTTCAAGTTCACCGTTGCGAAGAACAGTAATCTTGTCACATACAGCATATACCTGTTCAAGGAAGTGAGTAACAAATATAATTCCTTTTCCGTCAGCTTTAAGCTGCTTCATTACATTGAAGAGGTTTTCAACCTCATGATCATCAAGGGAAGAAGTTGGTTCGTCAAGAATAAGAACCTTACAGTCAAAATTAACAGCGCGCGCAATAGCAACCATCTGCTGTATTGCGACAGAATATTCACCAAGAGCACGGGTTACGTCAATGTCTTCAAGACCTACGTAAGAAAGAATTTCCCGAGCTTTTAAATTCATCTGCTTCCAGTCAACAGAAAAAAATTTTGTTCTAGGTTCGTGTCCTGCAAAAATGTTTTCTGCTACGGAAATGTTAGGGCACAAGTTTACTTCCTGGAACACAGTACTGATACCATTCATCTGAGCCTCTTCAGGAGAATGGTTATTTATTTCCTTGCCCTCAAGATAGATTTCTCCAGAATCACGAGTATGAACACCCGTAAGAACTTTGATAAGAGTACTTTTTCCAGCTCCGTTTTCACCCATGAGAGCATGGATTTCGCCCTGGCACAGCGTAAAATCTACGTTTTGCAGGGCTTTAACTCCAGGGAATGTCATGGATATATTTTTCATTGAAAGCAGAACATCATTTGCCATCATCACACCTTCTTTTTTTGAAAATAAAAGCCGGAGTGAGAATTATTCCGCTCCGGCTTACGGCTATACAAACTTTACACTAAGGAATTAGTATTTGCGGTTTGGAAGCTCATCAGCTGCTTTCAAAGCTCCGCCAATACCATTCTTGTCGAATACAAGCTCTGTTACATACTGAACTTTTTCAACCTTCTGCTTGTTTTCAAGCTTCTGGATGATTTCTGCTGCACGTGGACCGTGGAGAGGGTTACATTCAACAGCACAGTTGATTTCTCCGTTGATCATTCTGTTGAATGATTCGTGAACAGCATCGAAACAGATGATGATGATGTCTTTTCCAGGTTTCTTACCAGCAGCTCTGATAGCATCGATTGCACCCCAAGCCATGTTGTCGTTTTCTGCATATACAACATCAATCTTTGAAACTGACTTCAGGATAGATTCCATAACTTCCTGACCCTTTGACTGTGTGAATTCACCTGTCTGCTGAGCAACAATCTTCCAGTTGCTGTGAGCCTTAACAGCTTCTTCAAGACCCTGTGTACGTCCAATCTGAGCAGAAGCACCGATTGTTCCCTGAAGGTCAACGATGTTGATTGTTTCTTTATCACGTCCTACTGACTTAAGATATGCTTCGAGCCACTTACATCCGTCCTGTCCTTCTTTAAGGAAGTTTCCACCAACCCAAGCTGTATACAAGCTGTCATCAGATACTTTCATCATACGGTCAGAAAGGATAACTGGAATACCAGCTTTTTTTGCTTCCTGAAGAACTGTTTCCCAACCTGTTTCAACAACTGGAGCAACTACGATGTAGTCAACATCCTGCTGAATGAAGTTACGGATTGCTTTAATCTGGTTTTCCTGCTTCTGCTGAGCATCATCAAAAATCAATTTGTATCCGTTTGCTTCAACGAATGTGTCTTTGAAAGACTGTGTGTTAGCAAGACGCCAGTCTGATTCTGCACCAACCTGTGCATATCCAACTGTAATAAGTTTTGTAGCAGCAGTCTTAGATTTCTTAGCTTTCTTTTCTTTCTTTGCTTTAGCAGCGAACATTGAGCTAACTGCAACAGCAGCCATCAGAGTTACAGCAACAAGTTTTTTCATTTTCATATTCAGTTCCTCCTAAGAACATTAACATTTTATGGTCTTAGTATACGTCAGGCAAAGGTAGAAGTACATGTAAAATTTTATGAATTTTTGTTCAACATTTTTAGAATTTCTTTAGTCTTTTTTTGAATTTTTCTAAAGTTTTTCAAAAAAGTGTACTTTCTTACCGTAAAAAGTTTAAAAAATTAAGACTTTGATGCCTCTAACATCTTTGCCTTTAATTCATGCTCAATCAAAGCAAGCTCCTTCTCTGCATTACGGCGTCTTTCCTTGCCCTCTGCCTGAATTCTAAGAACTTCATCCATCGTGCTGATAAGCTGCTCATTCGTATGCTTTATAGTCTCAAGGTCTACAATGCCACGCTCGGCCTCTTTGGCAGTTTCTATAGTTGCCATCTTGAGAGCGTCGGCATTTTTCTTAAGAAGCTCGTTCGTCATGTCGGAAACTGCACGCTGTGCCTTTGCTGCCTGATTTGAATGATCCACACCAATGGCAATCACCATCTGGTTCTTCCACATTGGAATGACGTTTACAATTGTAGAGCGGATTTTTTCCACCATTTCCGTATCGTCACTCTGCACTGTTCGTATCTGTGGACCACTCTGAAGTGCAATCGTCTTAGTAAGTTCCAAATCGTAAATCTTCTTTTCAAAGCGGTCACACATAGCAGCTAAATCCCTTGCTGCCTGAACATCTTCTGCAAGTCCTGATTCCGTTGCCTTTTTCTGCAAATTGACAAGCTCTACGTTTCTTGTTTCTTCAAGCTTTTTCTTTCCTGCAAAAATATACATGGCAAGTTCTTTGAAATATGCAAGATTTGCCTGATACATCTGATCAAGCATTGCAATATCTTTCAGTAATGTAACCTCATGCTTTTCAAGTTCTGTAGTAATTACATTTACATTAGTTTCTACCTTTGAATACTTGGCTTTCAGAGTGGCAAGTTTATTTGCGCCTTTCTTAAACAAAGCCTTAAGCCCTGTTTCTTTTTCGTCAACATCAAATCCCTTAAGCTCGCTCATGAGGTTTATTATCAGTTCGTTGACAGGCCCCATATCCTTGGTACGAACACCAGCCATTGCCTTTTCGGCAAAGATAGAAAGCTTTTTCTGTGCACCAGAACCATAATTTAAAATGGCATTGGAATTTGATAAATCAATCTGCTTTGAAAAGGCTTCAACCTGAGCTTTCTCTTCCTCTGTAAGAACAATTTCATCTTTTATTTTATCTTCTTTTACAGCAGGTACTACAGCTGGCGTCACAACAGCAGGTGTGGCAGCTTCCTCAGCTGGAGCACCAAAAGTTAAGTTTGGTGTTAATGTCAAGTTTGGTGTTTCTGTTTCGAATTCCATAATTCACTCCTATTTATATTGTTTTCTATTATCAGATTATTATAAAAGCGCATCCTGCTTCATCATTGTTTTCATGGCACTAATGTCCGCAGAAATATCCCAAGAGGTACTTTCAAAAAGTTGATTAAGCAAGTTTACAAAGGCACTGTTTATAACATCCGTTGCTTCTTCAATTTCCTTTTGTGATTTTGTAATGTTTTCAAGAGAGTTTCCTGCCTTTCGCAAATCCACATAACTTTGCAAAAGCCTTTCTGTTGTAGGAAGATAGTATGCCATAAACTTTCGCAAATCTCCTGCAATATCAGGGCTTTCCTTTAGTTTCTTAAAAATTGAAAGGGCTGTTGCTTCAAGCGTATAAAGCTTATCGGACATGCTTTCTGTATCAGGAATTAAATCGTTAAAATAGCGGATTTTATTTAAATATTCATTTCCATCTTTCAGAATGCTCTTAACATCCTCAGGCAAACTTTCATCAATGGTGTAATAAGTCTTTGAAGCTTTTTCATTTTTTTCCTCAACTGAACCAGTCTTGTCCGCAGCAGACTTCTTTTTTGAATGACTTCCTTTGTATGATGTTGTATTATATGCCTTACTTTTTAAGTACTCTTTATAAACTTCATCGGTGAGCATCAGTGTTGTATCTTCTTTGTCAAGCACGGCATAAGGCAGATAGCCCAAAGCTTTCATACGCCTTATCTGACGGACTACATAATCAGAGGCGTTGCCGGTTTTATCGGAAAGCTCCTTAATCGTAATATAGGATCTGTTTCCGACGATTTTGCCGAACTCGAAGAACTCCTTTATAATCCTGCTTTTGTTTCTTGCAGACACTATCATGGCAAGCCCGCCCAGTAATGCCGCGCCCGAAAAAACCACAAAGCCGATATCCCACCCAAGCTCACCGGCTTCTTCACCGAACGAAACGAGGCTTCCCAGAAGAATGAGCGACGAAATGAAAACAATGAATCCGCCTCCAACAGTTTTGGCAAGCCCGACAATGCCGGAAGAGTACTTGTTGACTCTTGTGGAAAAAAACGGAGTCTTTTCGCGGGGTCCCATTAATTCAGAGCTTATGACAGAACCTAATGAACTCGCAGCTCCTCCAATGGCACTCTTTACATCCCTTGAGAGATTTGAAAAATCTCCCGATTCGGTAGCCTTATTTATGCTATTTAATATTTCCTCGCCATATTTAAAAATATCTTTATTATTCATAACTTTCCCTTGAAATTATAAAATCTCTTTATAAAATTTGCAATTATTTTCAGTCAAACCAGTACGAAGAGACTTTAGAAAATCCTTTTGACTTAAAGATTTTTTCCGCATCTTCATACCCCTGCCGAATAAGCAGCTTTATCCTGCGCTCTGAAAAGTTTGTTGTTCCTTCAAACAAATTACCTAATTCTATAGAAGGAATTATTTCCATAATATTTTTATCATCATAATCTATTGCCCGCACACGTTTTTTAAGCGTAGATGCACTTTCAAGATAAACAACAATTATATTTTTTATGCCTGCATCGTTTTCTACTATAGGAGTAATTGGTACATTATCGCCACCGTAAACTTCATCACCGCCTCCATCTATATAGAAAAAACCATCTTTAAGTTTTACCGAACTGCAAATTACAGGAAATGCAGAAGTTGCAAGCAGTTCATTTTTAATTTCAGAAAGATCTGCTTCTTCGTTCAAAACAAATCTGTGCGCATAGCTTTCCCCAAAGATATTAGTCATAAGATACTTGGCAATCTTAAATCTGTCGCGGACAGCCGTCACAGTCATGCGTGGATATTTATTTTCCTGAATTCTATAAAGGGGCATAATGTTTATAATGCTTTCAAGTCCCACTTGAGAAATAAGTTCATCATCATAAGTAAGGGCAGAAGGGACCATGTTAATCCATACATCTTCTATAGAAGAAACATCACTTCCATAGCAGCAGAACAAGGCTCCATTCAAACCGCCGACACTTGTACCAGAAATTGCGGTTACTTTCTGTGCAATGCCGTAATCCGTCATGGCCTTCCAAACGCCCACTTCATACGCACCTTTTCCACCACCACCAGAAAGTACAAGTCCAAATTCTTCGCAGGCACTCTTAATAGAAGCAAACATAAAAAGCAAAGTAGTAAACATCAAAATTTTACAGCGCATCGTTCTGTTCCTCACTGCCTTTTTTCCAGTAGATTTTGTCCGATTCGTTCATGTCAGGAAAAACATGACTAAAAAGATGAAAAACTTTGCCAGTCTTAAAATGAGTGCCATCCTGCGACATCAGAAAATATCGAAGATTTTTACCAAATATAAATTCCGTAATCAAATATTCATCACGCACATAGATGTGTCCTGATGAACGGTAAAATTTTACACCTTTTTCAACTCCGTTTTCATCAGATAGCGGAAGTGGCATTTCTTTCCTGTATTTCGGATTTTTCCAGCTGTATATGGTGTAGCGTTTCTGCCATAATTCATCAATCGATATATTTTGAACTTCAGCATAAGATGTAAGATCTTTTGTAACGTCTTTCCACGCACCATGATAAAAAAGATAAGTCTTTTGGTCTGCATTAAAGGGGTAAATAAATCCTGTTCCGTCAGAAGCTTCCCATTCACCAGTCAAATCATCAACATAATCGCATGCAGTAAACACTTCTTCGTCATCAGAGTTTTCAGACGGATTAGAAGAAGAGTCTGGTACAGTGAGGACAGGATTGTCTGAGTCAGAATGAGGTTTTGGCGTTGAAGCACAGGATATGAGGATAAGACATGCCGCTCCACACAGCAATGCAGACAGTTTTATTACCATGCAAAAATTATAGCACAGGTTCTAAAGAAACTGTATCTATTTTATTGCAAAACAATATAAACAATTTAAGGAATTACTTGCATTTTCTAAAAAATTACCACATACTTAGTATAAATGGCATACTTTCCACTATTTGTAAACTTATCAAACAAGCAGGTTCTCATCATCGGAGGAGGGGATGTTTCTTTCAGGCAGATTTCTACCTTCCTTGCTTTTGAAGCAAATATAACACTGCTTGCAGACTCTCTTGTTCCAGAACTGGATACATTAGTTTCTGCCTACAGTTTTAAAATCCAGCACATAAAGCAGGCTCCTACAATAGCAAATTTAGAAGCTTTAGACTGTACGCCAACTCTTGTAATTGTTGCTACACAGGATGCAACACTTAATGCCAGCATTTATGAATTTTACTCAAACAAGAATGTTCTTGTAGAAAACATTTCCAACCGCTCAAAGTGCGATTTTATTTTTCCTGCAATCATCAAAAGAGGTGATGTTGTATGTGGCATTTCCAGCAGTGGTAAAAGCCCACTCGTTTCACAGTTCATAAAAGGACTTGTCGAAAGTTCCATGCCAGAAAATATCAGCGACATCAATGAACACATGGATGAAATTTACAAGGCTGTTCATCAGTCTATCTCAGATCCATCAAAACGTGCACAAACATTAAGAGCCATATTTACCCGCCTTATCGAAGACGATAATATGACTCCAGACAATGAGATAGATGGTATTATTGGAG
Source organism: uncultured Treponema sp. (assembly GCA_947166545.1). Taxonomy (GTDB): domain Bacteria; phylum Spirochaetota; class Spirochaetia; order Treponematales; family Treponemataceae; genus Treponema_D. The sequence continues at coordinate 58,301 of CAMVEQ010000004.1, forward strand.
AAGCAGAACTTTAATGGAAGCCTCGCTTTCTCAAAAGCTGATTTATCTTGCAGATAAATACGAGACCGCGGATTTTTTAGAAAAAGACCCTTCTCAATTCATGCATAATTACACAAATGCCAGGGACAAAGAAGTTGCAGCTTTTATTGCCGCAAACCTTGCTTTCGGTCGCCGCGACCAGATTCTTTTGCACGTAAAAGCAATCTTAGACAGTGCAGGTTCATCGCCTGCCGAGTGGATTGCAGACGGAAAGTTTAACGATTTTTTTCCTGATTCAGACTCATCCTTTTACCGCATGTTTTCTTACAAAAGCATGCGGCTTTTTTGTCAGACTTTGAGCAATATCCTAAACACAGCAGGTTCGCTCGGCAATTATTTTAGGCAAGAATACACAAAAGCTACACAGCAAAAGGACTTTACTCCACTAGCACATTCTGGAAGTCCGCTTCTTTCTTCTATTATATCAGATGCTTTTCCTGTAGAATGCCCCGTAGTAGCTCACGGTAAAGATTCTGCATGCAAAAAGATTCACATGTTCCTTAGGTGGATGGTTCGCAACAATTCCCCAGTAGATTTGGGATTATGGACAGACTGGTATGAAAAGACAGACCTGCTGATGCCGCTGGACACTCACGTAATGCAGCAGGCAACGGAACTCGCTCTAATACCGCTCACAAAAACAGGAAAGGCGGCCGCCGCTTCTTACAAAACAGCAGTCGCCCTTACAGATACCCTAAGGCAAATATTTCCAGATGACCCGGTTCGTGCAGATTTTGCCCTGTTCGGACTGGGTGTAGATAAATAAAATAGATAAACAGCTGAACAGCCAGTTAGCGCTGAATTCTTCCAGTAGCATTTCCTGCTACAAGTTTTTCAACTTCGTCTACGCTAACCATGTTAAAGTCGCCTTCTATAGAATGTTTTAGACAAGAAGCGGCTACGGCAAAATCAAGACTAGACTGAGAATCTTTTCCGTTCAGAATAGAATATATAAGCCCAGCACTAAAGCTGTCGCCACCGCCTAAGCGGTCAACAATCATCATTTCATATTCTTTACTAAAGAAAAAGTCTGTTCCGTCATAAAACAGGGCAGCCCATTTATTCTGATTAGCATTTATTGAAGTTCTAAGCGTAATTGCAACCTTTTTAAAACCTATGTTTTCCACAAGCTGCTTTGCTACAGAAAAATAGCCTTCTTTGTTCAAGTGGCCGCCAGCGGCATCATTATCCTTTGCCTCTATGCCGAATACATCCTTGGCATCTTCCTCGTTGGCAATGCATACATCCACATAGGCACATATCTTAGTCATAACTTCGCGAGCCTGCTGTTTTGTCCACAGCTTACTCCTATAATTCAAGTCACAGCTGACAGTAGTGCCCATTTCTTTGGCAGTCTTACAGGCTTCAAGACAAATATCTGGCAAATTTCCACCAAGTGCAGGAGTAACTCCAGTAATGTGGAACCATGCACAGTCCTTTAATATTGTTTTCCAGTCAAAGTCCTCTGGTTTTGCTTCTGCAATGGCAGAATGGGCGCGATCGTATATACACTTTGAACCGCGCTGGCTCGCTCCCCTTTCATTGTAATAAATGCCAAGCCTTTCACCACCACGCACTATATAATCCGTACAAACTCCATAACGGCGCAGATTGTTTACCGCACTCTGCCCAATTTCATGCTTAGGCAGTTTAGTAACGTAAACGGAATTCATGCCGTAATTGGCAAGGGAAACTGCAACATTTGCTTCTGCCCCGCCAAATGTAGATGTCATTGTATCTACCTGCACAAATCGGTAATAACCAGCAGGCTCCAACCGAAGCATCAGTTCACCAAATGTTACAATTTTCATGATTTTTCCTCGAACGGAGTATTTTTCAAAATAAGATAGCGGCTTGCATATCCGCCAAAATAGTCATCATCAGTAAGGGAATAGGTTTTTACATTACGGAGTGCGGTATCTGCTGGTTCTGAAGAACCGTCTGCATTTACAACCCGCGTATTATACTCACGAATTCCCGTCATTGCATTTCCTCGTGGATACACAACCAGATTCATGTCATCGTCCCACACAAGTTCCTGCTCAAACAGATTACTCATTGTACAGTTTACAAAAGCAACGCTGTCCCAGTCCCGCTTTGTAGCAGAAGAACCTTTACCTGCAGTTCTGTACACAAACAACTTTGACTTTCGCCTTTTGTCAGCAGTAAATGTACAGTCTGCAAAAACAAAGCCTTTCTTTTCGGCTGCTGAACGGCACATAATAGCATAGCCGTTAAAATCGCCACGATTATCTTCCCGTACATGAACAGAACAGTTTTCAAACAATACGGTATCAGGCTCGCCGTAAATAAAATCGGTATCACCAGTTATGTAGCAATCCTTAAATACGGCATAACCTTTTACATACAGTGTATTCTGCCGCCCTTCCAAATGAACATTCTCTACTTTGAGCATTCCAGATGTATTATCCCAGGCAAGAGCTTCGGCACTGTCCATGAGGGTGTTGCCTTCCATAACTGATTTTGTATGGGTATTAATAATAGAAAGATTTCTGATTGTTATATTTGTTACGTTAGGACCAATTGAAAAAACAGAACGGTTAGTAACGCCTTTTCTGAAAGCCTCACAGTTATCTGCCTGAATGATGCAATCCTTTGCCTTTGCGTGTGCAGAACCTTCAATAATCAGCGGATTAGAAAGATTATACCTTACACTTTCACGGTACAAACCTGCTTCCAGAGTAATATGAATAGGACTACTTTTTTCAATAGCCCCAGTCATAGACATCTCGTGTATTTTTTTTAAAGCAGCCGCAATTGCAGCTGGTGATTTAGAATTTACACTCAGTTCCAACATGGTAACTCAAGTATAACATAATAATTGTGGAAAAGCAAATCTGTCGTGGTAAATTGAATTTCTGTTAATTTCTCCTAAAGATATCATGTCGGAGACATACTATCTCCGAGTTACGTCGGAGACACTTTGTCTCCACCCCCTTGGAGACAGGGTGTCTCCAGTAGGCGGAGACACCTTTAAACATCGTGGCGGAGACAGAGTGTCTCCACGGGGAGAACTTACTCTCTCCGTGGAGAGAACTCAGTCTCTTTTAGCCAGTTCCTCTATTTTTTCAATAGGTAGTCCTGTTATATCCGCAATCTCTGTTAAAGGATAATTGCGTACCAGCATTTTTCTGGCATTTTCAATTTTTGCCAGCTCTTGTCCTTCAGACCTGCCAATGGCAATACCTTCTTTTCTGCCCTCTTCGCGTCCGTGCTTACGCACATCATGGTCATGGAGGCTCCATGTCAGGTACATTTTCTTATTTGCTTCAATTGTTTTCTGTGTCTCTACCATTCTGTCTATCCTCCGTGTCAAGTCTGATTCCGCCTTGTTCCTCTGCACGAACTTCAGGAAGGCCCTTAGACTTTGATTTGCTACATTCCTATATGCCGTGCAGTTGAAAATATGCACTTCCGTAGCATCGTCCAGCTCCAGATTTCTATCCTCACGGCACAACCTTGCTATATTATAGCACGGAATCTTCTTTTTGAAAGGGTCGAAACGGCACAGAAATATTATGACGCTGTGCCTAAGGTCTGAATAATCCTGACCTTTCAGCAGAGAGTCAACATCCATCATGGACTGATAGTACCGCGTCCTCCTGCCCATGTCCTTTTCGTCCTTGTTTTGTATTTCCACATCGTAGACAGTGTTGCCGTCCTGAACGTAGATGTCCAAACGGATTCCGTGAGCCGTGTACAGCGGTGCAATTGTTTTCTGCGGTTCGGAATATTCAACATGGCTTATCTTGATTCCTAACAGGCATTCAAGTGCATCCCGACACAAATCTTTGTCCTGCATAACCAGCCCGAACATAAAATCATCATGAAACGTAAGTTCCTCAAACGGTTTGAAATATTTCATTTTTACTCCTGTAGTGTCTCTCCTATATATTGATATACACAGGAAGTGTTATTTTGGTATGAATTCGCAGGGAAAAAGTTAAAAAAGTTCAGCTGAAACAAAACGGCATTTATTTTTAGTGAGTTTACGCACCAATTTTTGGTGAGTTCACACCAACACGCAGTTTTAGTCCTGTGCTACACTTTTTGCATTGGACATGAACCGTGCCAGACACAGTACATGAGCCAAAGACAAAATGGACAGGAGTTTCTATGAAAAAAACAAGACTTATCACTGTTTTGACCGTGGCAGCCATGCTGTACGCCACTTGCGAAACTGCATTTTCAGTTGAGCTGAACCTGAAAAACCTGAAAGATGCTGCAAAAAAAGAACTTGACCAGAAGCGCGGAGCTAAAAAAGACGGCTCTGAAAAAGAAAACAGTGAAAAACAGGAACCTGCCAGTGCTAACAGCAGCAGTACGGCAGATAATAAAAAGCCAGCTGCCAGTGCAAATAAAGTTGCAGTTGCAAACACAGAGCCGAACAGCGAGGACGACTTTGACTGGGAAGTAAACGATGACTTTACCGAAATCACGATAACAAAGTACAAGGGCACACGAAAAGACGTGGTTATTCCTGCAAGCATACAGGACGTGCCGGTGGTGTGTATCGGAGAGAAAGCATTCGTTTCTGCAAAGATATCAAGTGTAATCGTCCCTGACAGTGTAAAAACGATAAAAGATGGTTATCACTGTTTTGACGGTACTGTTGGTCCGTTTTATCAAAGCGAGCTTGAATCCGTAACCCTTCCGAAGGGCATTAACATTTGGGGAGCAGCATTCTACGATTGCACAAAGCTCGTGTCCGTAACGCTCGGAGAGAACACGACAATAGGACGTTCTACATTTGCAGGTTGCACAAAGCTCGTGTCCGTAACGCTCGGAGAAAATACAACAATAGGAGACGGTGCATTTCATAGCTGTAAATCTCTGGAAAACATAGATATTCCCAAAGGCTGTACACTTAATGAAAGAGCATTCTATGGGTGTAAAAAACTTGCATCTGTAAGCCTGCCGGAGGATCTTAAGATGATCCCAAGAAGTTGTTTTGAAGACTGTGCACTTACAAGCATTGAATTCCCTTCTACAGTCAAGTATATAAGAGAGAAAGCCTTTATGCACTGTCCTCTTGAATCCGTCAACTTACAGGAAGGACTTGAGTTTTTGGAAGTTTCTGTGTTTGACTCAGATAAAATTGCTTCCGTCACATTTCCAAAGAGCCTTAAATGGATTAGTACTAAGCAATCTGGTATCAGGGAAGAAGTTATCAAACTTATTACGGGGGATAACATATCAAACATTACCATTGCAGAAGGTTGTTCTCCAAAAATCATATCTAATTACGACAAAGAAGCGTATGACGGCAGGGACATTATAAAGGGTGCCATGATAGACAAATCGATAAAGCTCCAGAAAATGCTTGCATCATGGAAACTGCAGGGCTGTTATGCAACAAAGCGTTTGAATCGGTATGACGATAATGAAGACTACGATTTCGAAAGATCTTACAGGTATAAATTTACAGAAGAAGGCAAAGCCCTGTATGCCGACCTTTTGAGCTATGGCTTTAGCGAAGAAGAGGCTCAAGCCATCTGTGCAGAAAGTTCTTATTGATTAGCAGTAGCAGGTCATACGGCGCTTATGCCGTGTGGCTCCTGTACAGAAAACAAGGGAAAGCAAAAGGCGCTTCATAGGTGCCTTTCTGAATATACAAAATAAGTTCTATGAGAGGATTTTATGTCAGAAGAAGAGAAGGAAACTGGATTTAATGCCGCTGAAAAAGCAAAAGCTGCCGCAGAAGGTGCAAAGAAAGGTGCGTCTGCATTGAAGCAGGCGATTGACAGGCTGCCGTTCAACAGTATGGTGCAGAAAATTCCTGCGTTGGCAAAGTTCGCGGGCTTTGCCAATTACGCCGCATGTGCGCTCGCCGTTTTGATTGTCGTGGGCGGTGTCGCACTAGCTGCGCCGAATAAAGCAGAAAAACAGCCAAAAAGCAGTTCTGAAAAAGTTGCCAAGGCTGGCAAAAAGGATACGTCTGACCCCGCATTGAAGGGAGAGTGGAAGAATACCAAGGTTGATGAAATCTTTTCCTTTGACAAGGGAAAATTTACCTATTTCTGGGGAAAGGACGGCAGCATGACCCGCGGCACATATACAACCGATTCGGAAGAGTATGAAGGTGTTGCATTAGGTCTAATCACATTCAGTTGGGAAGAAGACTATGATTTTGAAACAGGCAAGTGGACAGAAAGAGAAAAGCCTAGCTCATCAATGCTGGGTTACCATTTTGCGGGCAATGATATGCTCAATACGCTGAATGAAAAAGATGTAGAGAGTGATTACAAGCGCGGCACATACCTTAAGGAGGCTGTTGCCAAAGCAACTGCGGACGCAAAAAAGGCAAAGGAAATCAAAGACATGAGTCTTGAAAAGGCGGAAAAAGTTGTAAAGGGAGCCAAGGATGCGGCAAGTGCATTCGACACAATTGCTTCTCTGATTGACAACGGCAATATTGATGCCGCGCTTTCCGCCATTGACGCTGCCAAGTCGCTCATGAACAAGGAGAAAGCAACGCCCGAAAGCCTCTTTCGCTATGAGCTGACCAAGGACGGCAGCGGCGTCAGGCTGCTGGGGCCTGCGGACGGGGCGACGTTCGCAGGGACGCTCGTGTTCCCCGACACCATCGAGGGGCTGCCGGTAAAGGAAATTGAGGGTTTCCGCTGGATAGGTAATGGAGTCATGGCCTCTGTCACGGCAATCATAGTACCGGAAGGCGTGACTTATTTCGAGGGCTTCAACGGCAAAGCCCTCGTGTACGTCTCCCTGCCGTCCACGATTGAAAAGATAAGCGGCTACACATTTAGTAGCGATGAAAGGACCTACTGTCCTAACCTTGTGCGCATTGACATCCCAGAGAATGCCCCGCTAGAAGAGATTCCGCAGTTCTTTGCCGGCAAAACTTCTCTTGCCCAGTTCAAATTCCCGTCCGCCGTCAAAAAAATCGGGAGCGACGCTTTCGAGAAAACAAAGCTGACCTCCGTGGAGCTTCCTGCCGGTCTGCAAGATATTTATAGTGGAGCTTTTTTTGGTTGTTCCAAGCTGACCGAGGTCATCGTGCCCGAGGGCATGGGCAAGATAGGATGCGACGGCGTCTTTATCTTCAACGGCACGCACCTGAACCTCAAGAGTCAGGCGGCACTCAAGGCCATCGGCTACACGGGTAACTTCTAAAGAAACAGACTGTCTAAGCATGCCTGCCGGGTAATTCCCGACGGGTTGCTATGGTGTTATCAGAATACTTTGTGAGGAAAAATGATACAAAATTTAAAAGAATTGAATCAACTCCTATCCAAACTTGGATGTAATCCAATGGATGCAGAACTGATAAATTTCTTTCTTATTAAGACTGATAAAGGTTCAAAATTTAAGATACCACAATCAGCTTATGTTTTGCAGAAAATGTAAAAACAAACAACGGAGAGTTTTCCCGAATAAACATATATGATGCTGAAAATCCTCAGTATAATATTGAGTTCAATGGACATACAACCTATGATGAAGCTCAGGATGTAGAGAAAATAGAAAAGCTTGGTTATTTCATAAAAGTTACGGCTACCTGTGTTACAGAGTTACATAAGTATGCAAAGGAAAAACTTACGTCGCTCATTCCACTAAATAGCTAAGTCAGCCAACACAGCAGAAATTTTCCAAAAACAAAAAGCCCTATAAGGAAAAATTAAATGTTTCCTTATAGGGCTTTTGTTTTTTACGAAATATCTTTTTCTTGCAGACTATTGCATTTCTTTAGCCAGTTCTTCTATTTTTTCAATAGGCAGTCCTGTTATATCCGCAATCTCTGTTAAAGGATAATTGCGTACCAGCATTTTTC